>NZ_JASJFF010000763.1:0-2354 GCF_030065435.1 Microcystis sp. M53603_WE2 | reverse complement strand
CTCCCCAGCTTACATCAGATATTGCCTGAGATAATTTCGGGTTTTTGACCAGATTCTTGACGGCTAAATTCTCAACCACAATCGTTTGGTTTTCCCGAACTAATTGAGTGGTTAGCTTGTGTAAATGGTCTTTTCTGCTATCGGTGATTTGAGCGGCAATTCTGGCTACTTTGATTCTCGCTTTTTCTCGATTCTTTGAGCCTTTTTTATTCCTAGAAAGGCTTTTTGGGTCCTTTCGCAGTCTCCGATAATGCTTTTAAAAATGCTTAGGATTAGATACTTTGTCGCCATCGCTGGTAATCACGAAGCTACTAATTCCTAAGTCAATTCCAATGGCTTTATCTGTTACTGGTAAGTACCTAAGCAAAATTAATTACACATATCTAACCACCTCTTGCCTCTTGCCTCTTGCCTATCTTCACTAGGAAATTAATTTTGCACGACTACTTAACAGTAAAGCCAACCTAGAAAGACGGGGTTTCAGACCCAAAATTTTCGATGATCATAGACTATAGCAAAACCCCCGGGCTTTTTCTGGTTATTTTACTAAATAGCTGCGCCATTGCGAGGCAACTTCTTCCAGTAAACGCCAAGTTTTACCCTCGATCTGTCTTTGTAAATAAAGATCAAAATTGTTGTGTTGTTTGGTATCTTTTTGATGGGGCAATTGTAGAGTTAGATCGTAATCTCCCTGCAAGTGATAAGCGGGCAAATTGCCCACATAAAGCGGTTCCAGACTGGTGACATTAATTTTAGCAATTTTTACCTGCGGATCATCGATATGTAAAGATTGACTAAGGCGATCGGATGTGTGACGAAATTGTAATAAAAGGGCTTTGGCGACGATTTCTCCGTCGGGGGCAAATTCTTGCGGGGGAGTGACACTACCACAAGCAGTCAGGAAGACAAGGAAAATACTGGTTAAAAAACCGAGAAAACGGCGCATAGAATGATATTTTGAAAAAGAATGGCAGCGGGTTAAGAAGAATTAATTATGACTCAACCAAATGAGCGAGAGAATTTCAGCCAAGCAGAAACAGTGATCCGACTACAAGAGGCGATCGAGCAGTTAAATTCGATCGTTTCCCAACTTAACACGGGAACGGGGATAGTGTTACCCCCAAAAGTTGCTGTTGATAATCTTCTTAACTCAACGCAACAGTTAGCCGCTGCTTTAAAACCAGACGAATTCGCAGGAGTTGAGCAAAGTTTAACCGCAGATTCTCCAATCGAAGCAGCGGAGGGAATCGACGATATTTTACCAGATTTCGAGCAGGTGGAAGGGTGGTGGACGACGATTTTGAGCAAAATTCGCCGACTTTTACCTGGGGGAATTAGCGAAAAAATTCCCGATTGGTTAATTACCGGCTTGTTAACAGGAAGTTTAGTCACTATCCTATTAGTAGCTGTGGTCAGTTTACCGAAAAATCCGGCGGAAATTGCCGAAAATATGCCTGAAGTTGTCTCTAGTCCTTCCCCGGCTGCCGGGGAAATTATCGAAACTCCCCCAGAATTAATCGCACCAGAGGCACCGATTCCCGTCCCGATTACCAAAGCAAAACCGCGATTAACTCCCGAACAAAGTTTAGTCGCAGCCATTCAAGCGGAAATTACCGATTTAACTGCTCGTTATCCCACCGGGATTATTTCTACCGTAGAAGCGGACTTTTTGGCTAGTCGTCTAGTAGTTATTTTGGGCGATAATTGGTATAGTCTGGAGGCATCACAACAGGATAAATTGGCTAATTCGGTTTTTCAACGTTGCCAAAGTCTCGATTTTCGGCGCTTGGAAATGAAGGATAACCAGGGAATTCTCCTCGCTAGAAGTCCCGTTATCGGCGATCGAGTGGTGATTGTCAATCGCAGTCAACCCAGCGCTGGCATCTCCTCCGGTGAGTAGTTTTGAGCGCGGGGAGAGGGAGTTTTCGACCAAGACAGCCTCAATAATTCTCCCCCACCAGGCCACTTTTTTCCCTCGCTGGTTAGATATCTAAATATACACAAAGATTAGTGATCCCTGACTTAACAGTGCTATAATTGGCTAGGTAAAATTTTGTAACGATTTTTAATCTTGAACCTACCTGATAGTCAATGCTTCCCCCCGCCCCGAGTGGACGCAGCAATTTTGGTGCGAGAAAAATTGCTCCGATCCAAGCCAACTCCCTTAAACTTTTCTAGGGTTCCCCTAACCGCCAAAATTTTGCCCTAACTACCCAGAATTAAGAGATTTCAGATTATACCATGAACTCTGTTATTCGTCAACAGCGAGCGCTGATCACCGGAGCCAGTAGCGGCATCGGCAAAGAAACCGCCCTCGCTTTCGCCAAGGCGGGAATTAATCTGGTTTTAATCGG
>NZ_JASJFF010000502.1:0-1773 GCF_030065435.1 Microcystis sp. M53603_WE2 | reverse complement strand
GAAAGTTGCAACGTCTATTAGTGAAATCATACTATGCTCGTCTATTAGCAGTACGCAAAGTAACCCAAGATAATCAAGGAAAGAAAACAGCAGGAGTCGATGGAATGATAGCAATATCCCCAGAACAAAGGCTAAATCTAACCGAAGAAATCAAGGGAACACTCAAAGCAAAACCGCTAAGAAGAGTATGGATTCCTAAACCCGGGAGGGATGAAAAACGCCCACTAGGAATACCAACCATCAAAGACAGAGCCAGACAAGCGGTGGTTAAATCGGCACTTGAACCAGAATGGGAAGCAAAAATGGAAGGAACCAGCTATGGTTTCCGACCCGGAAGGTCTGCCCATGATGCAATATCGAGGATATACCTCAGCATTAATAAAAGTAATTACTTTGTATTAGATGCTGATATTGCCAAATGTTTTGACCGAATTAATCACGACTCTTTACTGTCTAAAATTCATTGCCCAAGTTCCCTGAAAAGAGACATAAAACAATGGCTCAAAGCAGGAGTATTGGATAACGGCGTATTTGAAGAAACAGAAACAGGGACACCACAAGGAGGGGTAATAAGTCCACTACTAGCCAACATCGCACTGGATGGAATGGCAAGATTAATTGAAACACTATTTCCCCAAAAAGGAAATGGTAAAAATCAAGCGGTTCTAATAAGATACGCCGATGACTTTGTAGTGATTTCTCCATCACTCGAAATCATTGAACAGTGCAAGATTGCTATTTCCGAATGGTTAAAGCCGATTGGATTAGAACTCAAACCAGAAAAAACCAGAGTGTGTCATACTCTTAAACCCATTGAATATAATGGGAAAACGGAAGAATCCGGTTTTGATTTTCTAGGATTCAATATCAGGCAATATCCAGTAGGAAAATACAAATCTGGGAAAACAGGAGGGAGAGTAAGCCGATTAATAGGTCACAAAACCCACATCAAACCCAGTCAAAAAGCAATTAAAGCCCACACAGAAGCGATTAAAGGTGTAATCAAAAAATATAAAACATCACCTCAATCAACCCTGATTAGTCACCTAAACCCAATTATTAGAGGTTGGGCTAACTACTACTCAGGAGTAGTATCTACAGATACCTTCAATAAACTAGATTACACAATCTGGTTAATGCTAAGGGCATGGACAGTATCAAGATGTGGTAAAGCGAACTACAAAAAGCTGAGTAAATATTTTGGACCGGGTACAGTCAAACTCAGCAATGGGAAAGAAAGACACGAATCCTGGTTATTCCAAACCAAAGACGGTTATCAATTATGGAAACATAATTGGACAGCAATTGTCAGACATACCCTAGTACGCGCCGACGCTTCACCCTACGACGGAAATTGGACTTACTGGGCGACCAGACGAGGACAAGCAATTGACACACCTACAAGAGTAGCCAAACTACTTAAGAAGCAACAAGGCAAGTGTAGCCGATGTGGGCAGTATTTTACCCCATCGGATTTAATTGAAGTTGACCACATTCACCCAATAAGCTTAGGCGGAAAGGATGAATATAAAAAC
Source organism: Microcystis sp. M53603_WE2 (assembly GCF_030065435.1). NCBI lineage: Bacteria > Bacillati > Cyanobacteriota > Cyanophyceae > Chroococcales > Microcystaceae > Microcystis > Microcystis sp. M53603_WE2. The sequence goes on along the minus strand of NZ_JASJFF010000502.1, from coordinate 238 downwards.
CTTCAATTACTACACCGCCACTGTCACGATGATAAATCGGCATCTGATGGAAGCCTAAAATCATCTAATTCGACATCACCCGATGTTAATGCAGATAATACAAGGTCAACAAAAAGATGTCAAGTTGTATCCTTAACAAGGGAACCGTCAAACTAGGAGCCGTGTGAGGTGAAAGTCTCATGCACGGTTCTGAATGGGAGGGGAGGTCGGTGACGATTTTCTCGACCCCTAATAGTAT
>NZ_JASJFF010000237.1:0-2038 GCF_030065435.1 Microcystis sp. M53603_WE2 | reverse complement strand
TTTTTGAGGGAAAAAAGTCTAAAAGCCTTATCCAACAAGGTTTTTAGATTTATTCAGCAAGCCCTAAGTACCTAAGCAAAATTAATTACACATCTAAGCCACTACTCCGTCAGACTTCTGGTGTGAGCAAACAGTGAACTGAAAACTCAAATCCGATCCCTAATAGCTGTCTCCCGTCTCCCGTCTCCCGTCTCCCGTCTCCCGTCTCCTGTCTCCTGTCTCCTGTCTCGACTAGGAAATTAATTTTGCACGACTACTTAAGGCAGCCGCGAAACCGGGTAAGGGACCCCAAACAGAAACCCAAATCGTCAGGTTTGGAAATCACCGTCCGGCCCCGGCGGTGAGGATGTCAACTTTTTGGTGCCAGGGTCAAGACTTGTTAAGATTGATCAAGCCGTTCGCTCAAATTTACCACTTCTGTGGCTCTCATTTATGGTCATCGACTTTCTGCCCTTCACTATCAATATTTCCCCGGCCTTTATTGCCGGTAGCTGTCTCTGGTCTTTAGCATTGTATCTGGGGTTAGCTGGGGTGCGAAATTGGTTTATAGAAATTTTCTATCGCTGGTTTAATTTTGCCGAGCGTTTCCTCTATACTTCCCTAGAGGAGTTTGAAAAAACTCGCATCGCCAGAGAATCACAAAATGCTTTTTATGCCTCTATCTTTAGTATTATTCCCTTTCTCATTCTCGGCGGTTTCTCCGATTGGTTAATCGAGATTAGTTTAGGAAAAAGTTGGCCGATTAGTGTCGGTATTCTCGCCTGTGTTGCCTCTGGTGTCTATGAATTAGGACGGCAGGACGGCAGCGGTAATCAGTAAACAACGGTCAATTAAGCTGTTAACTATCTCAATTACTTCTTGGCACTGCACGGGAGTGGCAAGTTAGTCGATTTTAACCCTTGACTAGAGCTTAATCTTTTCCTTCCAGACGATTTTTATGTTTATTAAGAGTCTTTTGTAGTAAATTCAAAACCTCATTAGCAATCTCAATAACTTCATGGGTTCCAAAACCGGCCTGAGTTAATTCTTTAAAAAAAGCCTTAGCGACAATTTTGGCTAATTTCGGGGGATAAGGGTGAACAGCGATCGAATGTTCGGACTGAATTTCTGCTATTTCTCTAGTCACTGCCATAGCCACAAAACGAGATTTTAACATCCCTTGCAAATGAAAAATTTGCAGGGATTGGGCAGCCTGTTGAGCGAATAACTGCAAGATTTCTAAATCTAATGGTTCAAAATGTTTTTTGTCTAGGGGAAAACTGAGATTAATTACTCCGATTACCTGCTGATTGAGGATAATCGGTACGGAGATAAAACTATTATTATTTGATCTTTTGGGATCACGGGCTGCACTGGCAAATGGCGATCGAGTGATATCCTTAATTAGTAAAGGTTTTCCTGTGGCCGCTACACTGTCGGCAATAACTTGATCGAGTTTAATTATTTCTTGATCAGCCAAAGGTGATAGATCATCATAATGGGCAAAAACTTCTAGATAATCGGTAATTTCCCCTTTTAATTCCTGTGGAGAGCTTAACATAATTGAACAGTGCCGCGCTCGCAATTGATGAGCGCTCATACTAGCTATTTTCCCAAAAATATCTTCGAGATTTTCCTCAACATTCAAGACAAGAGCCAGAGTAGCTATTTTGGGGTTAAAATTATCCATGTATTCAATCACTTATTCAGTCCGAGTTTAGGCTTTCAGGGTGAGGATGACATTCCTCATCTCTGTGTTTGTCTGAGTCTATAGCTTGCCATAGCATCTGATCGAGGGGCTTTTTTACTCGCTAACTGATCTATTGTAGATGTAGCCAAAACTTCTGTGTCTCTTGTTTTTTGTCTTCCCTCTAGATGAACGTAGGTTGGGTTGAAGCATGAAACCCAACGCCCGCTCATGTTACGCTACCGCTAACCCATCCTACAAATAATTGTGCCTCCCTACTTAGCTTAAGCCACTTGTCCCAAGAATTTGCGGCAAGGAGGTAAGTAGTCGTGCAAAATAAATTTCCTAGTCAAGATAGGCACTCGTGCAAGA
>NZ_JASJFF010000883.1:0-6602 GCF_030065435.1 Microcystis sp. M53603_WE2 | reverse complement strand
CCACTATTGGCTGTAATCCTAACAATAACGCCGCACCGTCCACCCCTTCAATACTAATATTCAAATTTCCGGCTAATCTTTGGCTAGGATGACCATTGAGATAAATTCTGTCTAATTGACTGATAATCTCCCATAAACGGGCTTTTAACTGATTTAAGTAGCCGGTATCTTCTTCAATCGCTTTGATGCCCAATTCTACTGCCTTGGCAAAACCGACAATTTGCGGTGTAAATATTGTACCCGATCGCAGTCCTTTTTCCTGGCCTCCCCCTTGAATTTGAGCGGCGAGACGAACTCTGGGGTTCCGGCGCCGGACGTACAGCGCACCGATTCCCTTCGGTCCGTGGACTTTGTGGGCAGTTAAGGACATCATATCTATATTCATTTCCTCCACATCTAGGGGAATTTTGCCGATTGCTTGGGCCGCGTCCGTATGAAAAAGTACCTGATACTGGCGACAAATCGCCCCAATTGCCGCTAAAGGTTGAATCACCCCAATCTCGTTATTAGCAGCCATAATTGACAGCAAAATCGTGTCAGGACGCAAAGATTTTTCTAGTAGTTCCAAGTCAATTAGGCCATCAGCACCGACGGGTAAAATTGTCACCTCAAAACCCAATTTTTCCAGATAATGACAGGGATCTAAAATGGCCCGATGTTCTGTCACCACCGTAACTAGGTGTCGTCCCTTGGCGAAATAAGCTTCGGCAACCCCTTTGATAGCCAGGTTATTGGCCTCCGTTGCCCCACTGGTAAAAATAATTTCTTCGGGACTACTATTAATAGCAGCGGCGATTGTTTCTCGTGCCTGTTTAACCGCAGCCTCGGCTGTCCAACCATAGACATGATTAATACTACTGGCATTACCAAAGTGTTCGGTAAAATAGGGCAACATCGCCGCCAGAACCTGCGGCTCCATCGGTGTCGTGGCGTGGCAATCTAGATAAATCGGCTTTTGAGACATATTTTTCCCCCGCGGGGGATTTGAGAAGGAGATATCCCCTATTTTAAGAGAATCTCTGAAAGTGCATTGCTAATCTATGTTAACAAAAAAGTATCGGATAGCAGTCAACAGCTGACGACTCAGGCCAGAACTTTAAGATTTAATAATGAGAGCGCAATCGCTCCCTGAGAGCAGTTACAATTCCCCTATTCCAATGTTGTTCAGCAACCCAACAGGATTAATAACACATATTTTCCCGCTCAATCATGGCTAAAAAATCGAAGGCATTTAGTGAACTGCTCAGGCTGCAGAAAATGTCCCAAGGATCCGAAAAACCCTTGAAAAGCTTTGAGAAGAAATTAAGAGAAAAGTCCTTGCCTTTCAAGGAAATTGTCGTCTCTCCTTCTGGGGAAGTCACAATGTCGGAAGTTCTGGAGGATTTTATCGAGCCTTACCGCGAATCCAATGAAACAAAGGGATCTATGCGAACACTGCTGACCATAGGGATAATCGCTTGGAATCTGGCGTTGTCCCCCGAGTCAAAGCGGCAAGAGATGATAGACCGAGTTTTTAACAAAGACCTTCTTAAAGGAGATAAAAGGCTCAAGGCGGATATTCAAGGGCTAATCGACGAGCTAATCGCTAGGAAAAACCGTTATTTCTCGGAAAACAAGCGGATGATTGTGGATTTTGAGTTAAAAGAGCTAGGAAGCGAGTATCATCTCTCGGTTGCCTCCAGCTTGTCGCCCGAATTTTCCGAGTCAGAGTTTGCCTTCAAAGTCGGCGACTCGGTCATCGTCAAACAGGGTGTACTCGACCCAGATTTGGGGACTGACATCGGTGGTTGGCAAGGAAGAATTGTGACAATTGAGCGGCAGAGCAATCTCATCGGCATTGAATGGGATAGCATCACCCTGAAAAACATCCCCAGTTCGGTGATTGACCAGTGTGAACTGGAAAACCTAGACTGGGCCCAAATGTACCTCTCCTCAACGGATGTGGAATTAACCCAACCTCGAGATACAGAAGAAGATGTGGCCGCCATCATTGAGCAAATTGAGTCTAACATCGTTGGAGCTATTTAGCAGAAAAGAGAAAGGCGATTCAGGCGGTTGGCCGACGTTGACCATGAGGATGAAATGGCGGCTTTAGGCGCTTGGAAAAAAACACTTGATTCATTACCCTATTGACCATCGAGCAGCGATTTGGAGGAGAGAAATTTGAGATGGATGATTCCCAGAAATATGAGGCTGACTGTCAAAAGATAAGAAAAGTCAATCATGAATTACTAAAGGATTTCGAGAGTTGGCTAGAATCATCAGGTTTGTCGGAAAAAACCATTAATAATCATATTTCAAATATAGATTTTTATATCAACGAATATTTACTCTATGAGGATGCAGTAGAAGCTAAAGACGGGGTAGATATGGTCGGTGACTTTTTGGGTTATTGGTTTATCAAAAAGGCCCTGTGGGCCAGTCAATCAAGCCTCAAGGCTAACGCAGGTAGTCTGAAAAAGTTCTACACTTTCTTACTGGAAAAAGGCCTAATAGATAAAGATGATTTGCGAGAACTTAAAGAAACCATCAAGGAAGAAATGAGTGAATGGCTGGAAACCCTAGAGTGATACGATGACCCATTGAGTGAAGATATGTGGGATGTTTGGTGATTTTAGCCGAGGGGCAATCCCCCACCCTCTGGCTGAGAAGCTATAATATCATTGTCAGGACACAAGGAGAGCGAGACAATGGAAACATTAGAATTAGAAAGCTGCCAGTCGATTCTTAAAGCTGGTCAAACGACGACCGAAAGAGCGTTAGAATTATTTGACGCTCTCGAACCCGTGAGTTTAGACTTTATGCTCGGTGTTTGGCAAGGTTCTGGACTTCAGACAAATCACCCCATGGATGGTTTATTAGAAGCATCTAATTGGTATGGTAAAGAGTTTGTCGATACCGAGAATGTCCACCCCCTGTTATTTTTAGATGGTCAGGGAAAAATTTTTAAGGTAGCACCCAATCCCACGGCCATGAACTGGATTGTTAAGCTGCCGATACTCAAAAATAATTCTCTGAAACCTTTACTGATGCTGACCAACTCCTTGCTGAAAACAGAGACAAGTCAGGCTAGACTGCGAATGATGGAATATCGGGGCAAAGTCAGCGCCACGATGATTTATGATTATTTGCCGATTAATGACTCTTTTCGGAAAGTAGATGATAATACCGTGCTGGGAATTATGGATTTTAAAAACTCTCCCCAACCTTTCTTTTTTGTTCTCAAGCGATGTCAAAGACCTCTTAATTCTTGAGGTTCGATTTAAACCCTTCATTATTGACGATATAATAAGATTATTGCCGTCCTTTTTCGGCTCGATTATCAATTGCAATGACTCGCCAAATTCACGACCAATTTGCTAAGGAGTATTTAGAGGAATTGTTAGCACCTCTAGGGACGATTAGAAAGAGCAAGAAAGTAAAAAGCGAGGTTCAAGAAATTGATGTCTGGTTTGAACCGGCCAGTTCACCATCAAGGAATAAACTCCCTTTAGGGTTACTCGGAAAAATGGCGGCGACTTCCTGCTTGTTTGAACCTTTCCGCAACTCTCCCTCAGAAATAGAGATTCGCAGTTGTATATCAAAGTTATATGCGGTTCATAATGACCTCTTAAGGAAGGCGAAACGGTCAAACAAAGCTCTAACTGCAGCAGAATTGCCAGTTTTATGGATTCTCACGCCCACCTTTTCAGCTAGAATGATTCAAGGATTCAGGGCTGACAGCGATGAGAGTAATTGGTTGAAAGGGGTTTACTTTTTAGCTGACTTCCTCAAAACAGCCATAGTCGCCATCCATCAATTACCGGTGAATGAAGACACTTTATGGTTGAGGGTTTTAGGAAAAGGAGGAACTCAGAAACGAGCCGTAGAAGAGTTAGTTGAACTTCCCCAACCTAACCCTTTTCGAGAAAATTTACTGGAAATCTTAGCCAACTGGCGCAAGAATTTAGAGTTGAGGGATAATTTAAGTGTAGAGGAACAGGAGGTCATTATGAACTTATCACCAGCTTATCTAAAGCAGCGAAAAGATTGGAAGGAAGAGGGAAAACAAGAAGGGAGACAAGAAGGGAGACAAGAAGGGAGACAAGAAGGCACCTTAGAAGAACGTTACTCGATGATAGCCAGTCTTCTGGAAGGAAGGTTCGGAACTCTAGATTCGGAATTATCCGCTCTGGTGGAACGGATTGCCCAACTTCCCATCTCGGAACGCACCGAGTTAATTCTTTCTCTGGCGAATTTATCCCGCTCCTCACTATTAGAAAGATTGAGAGACAATTAAATTTTCAGTCCGCTTCAGCCTTAAATCCTGATGGTAGAGAGACTCCGCAGGGCGACACGGATTCCTATTATAGTAAAAGGTTAGCAAAAATTTTTGAGTTTGTCAAGTCTTTTGCGAAAAAAAAGCTGAAAAAATTTCAGCCCGATAATTATCTATAATTGTCTCTTAGTTTAGTTTTTAGAGGAGACAATCGCCAATTCTTGCCGCCAAACTAGCAGGGATTTCTCCCAAGCTAGTTCCCATTTTTGCGCCAAAAAAGGTCGAGTATTTTTGCCCAAATTATAGGGAGCATCCCAATTTTGCCATAAGTATAAATGCTTAGAGACTAAAAACGTTAGCTAAGGCAAAATAAAGAGAAACAATTAAACGGTAGAATCATGAATACAGACCAAAAAGAACAACTAGATCAACATTTAAAAGCCATTGCTCAAATTCTAGTCGATAATACCCCAGAAGAACAACTACGTAGCTTTGAGGGCATTGAAACCGCCCTGCGAGACCATTGGCTGACTACATTGGGTCCTGCCATAGGCAATTTTTTTTTGAATCAGCAACAGGAACCCAAGCAGGGCGAACCAAAAGCGTAAGCAGTATCATAGGGAAAGTCAAGATAAGCGAGAAACAAGCCGATAAACTAGGATTAAGCAAGAATAATCGATTAAGTCCCATGCTGGAGAAATGTTGCTTAGGAGCAGTGGCTAAAGTCTCTTTTGAAGATGCGGAAAAAGATATCAAAATGGCGACAGGAATGGCAGTTTCAGGCAGTAGTCAACAGAGGCTTGTACAAAGATATAAATTTGAGGAAGCAGAAGCAAAGAGTCCGGTAGAAGCATTGAGTGTAGATGGAGGAAAAGTCAGAATCAGAACGCCCAAAGGACAACCGAGTCAATGGAGAGATTACAAAGCAGTAAGTCTGCATGGTCAAGAATGTGCGGGATTTTTTCAGCAAAATGAAGAATTACTGGAATGGGTGAACCGTCAGCCCTTAACAGAGGTAGTCACCTGTTTAGGAGATGGTCATGATGGGGTGTGGAATCTGATGGAGAAAATCGGTGTTAAAAGGAGAGAAATATTGGATTGGTATCATTTAGTAGAGAATATGAATAAAATAGGCGGGTCAAACAAGCGTCTGAATAGAATCAAAGAGAATTTATGGAAAGGAGAGGTGAAAAGAGTTTTAGAGGAATTAGAGGGATGCAAAAAGAAACAGGCTATAAATTTCACCAAATATGTCGATAAACATCGAGAAAGAATACCCAATTACGAACTCTATCAATCACAAGGGATTTGCATCGGTTCTGGAAGTGTAGAGTCAAAGATTAAGCAAATAGGTGCAAGAATGAAAATTGTGGGAGCACAATGGAAAGCAGAGAATGTTCCTCAGTATTTGAAGCTACGTTGTGCTTATCTCAACGGCGATATTGCCTGAGTATTTTTACTCATTGCAAAACTGGGATGCTCCCAAGTCACTTTCAAATTGACAGCCCGATTAATAATCTTGGTGTTAATCGAGATAACTGACTTTTTCACGACTACTTGTAGTGGCTTGCAAACAGTAAATTTTGAACCAGAATTAACTACAACTATGCGTAAGGAAAAGGTTGATTTTTTATCACGAAAGCTCGACCCCCTGAGCCTGTTGCAGCTGTTCCCAAGCATCCTCCCCCACCTCACGCACATATTCCTTTGCCTTTGCTAAGTATTCCTCCCGTCCGTATAGTTTGGGGATGGTTTCGCGCATCCGAAATACGCGAGCGCTCTGGCTGAGGATGTAGGTAACTTGCTGACTATCTTCTCCCAACAGCGACAAACTGGGAGGAGTTAAAATGATGGTTGCGTCTCTTGTGGCGGTGGTTTTCGGGTTGGTGGCGCAAATCAGGCCATGATAAACTAGAATACAAGAGCTATTCTAAATCAATAAGAATATGCACATCATCAGCCGTAAAAAACTGCGGCGATTTTCCGGAAAACACGCCGATGCTGCCAATGCCATTAATACTTGGTATAAAATTGCTAGTAAAGCAGAGTGGAAAAACCTAGCTGAAGTTCAAGCTGTGTATTCTCAAGCGGAAGCTGTTGGTAATTTCACGGTCTTTAATATCAAAGGTAATCGCTATCGTCTAATTGTAGATATCGTTTACAAAGATCAAATAATTTACATCAAGTACATTTTGACTCACGCGGAGTATGACAAAGATGAGTGGAAAAATGACCCTTACTTTAAACCGTGATACCTACGGAAGGTTACTAGCCGAGTATCTACCAAAAGTAATAGAAAACGATGCAGAAAACGAACAGGCTATTAACCTAGCTGAGGCCTTAT
>NZ_JASJFF010000864.1:0-1504 GCF_030065435.1 Microcystis sp. M53603_WE2 | reverse complement strand
GGTCGAAATAACGTGGTTTATATGCACGTTACCCTAATTCCTTGGATTCCGGCCGCTAAGGAGATGAAAACTAAACCGACGCAACACTCGGTCAAGGAATTAAGATCGATCGGCATTCAACCGGATGTGTTAGTCTGTCGTTGTCATCTACCCCTACAACCGGGGTTAAAAGAAAAACTCTCAGCTTTCTGTGATGTGCCGGTGGAATCGGTGATTACTGCTCAGGATGCCAGCAGTATCTACGAAGTTCCTCTCAATCTGGAAAAAGAGGGATTAGCGCAACAAACCCTAGAATTATTAAACCTGGGTCCCCGATACCCCCATCTGGAGGAGTGGGAAAATCTCATCCGACAGATGCAATCCCCTAGTCAAAAATTAGAGATAGCTATCGTTGGTAAATATGTGCAATTGGGGGACGCTTATCTCTCGGTGGTAGAGGCCTTGAAACACGCTGCTATTGCCCTTGATAGCGAGATAGAATTGCGTTGGGTAAGTGCTGAAGATGTGGATAACGATTCGGCCGAAGCTCATTTAAGCGGTGTTGACGGTATTGTTGTACCCGGTGGTTTTGGTATTAGGGGTGTGGATGGCAAAATTAAGGCGATCGAGTATGCTAGGGTCAATAATATTCCTTTCTTGGGTCTCTGTTTAGGGATGCAGTGTTCGATTATCGAATGGGGTCGCAATGTGGCCCGATTAGAAAGGGCCAATAGTTCCGAATTTGAAGAGGATACACCCAATCCAGTGATTAATTTACTGCCAGAACAGGCAGATGTGGTGGATTTAGGGGGAACAATGCGCTTAGGTCTCTATCCCTGCCGTTTAAATCCCGATAGTCTGGCTTTCTCCCTCTACGGTCAAGAGGTTATCTATGAGCGCCATCGTCACCGTTACGAGTTTAATAATGCCTATCGTAGTCTCTTTTTCGAGACTGGTTATCTGGTGAGTGGCACTTCTCCTGATGGTCGTTTGGTGGAAATTATCGAACTACCAAAACATCCTTTCTTTATTGCTACCCAATTTCACCCCGAATTTCGCTCTCGTCCCAATAAAGCTCATCCTCTCTTTTCTGGTTTCATGAAAGCGGCCCTTAAGGGTAGAGAGGAAAAGTTTTCCCTGAGTAGTCAGCATTCAGCTATTAGTTAGGGTTTGCTGGTTCTATTGGCTCAAAATCTGGTTTTTTGGGGGGAAACCCCCGAAAATTTGTCATCTTAACCCCAGTTTGTCCTAGGGTTTCCCGAATTGACGTTGATAAACTACTTCTTCCTTGCCAGATTCCAGTTTAATATCCGAGCGAGGATAGGCCACACATAACAAAGCATAGCCTTCTTTTTGCAGGTCGGGGGATAATCCCATGCCCTCTCCTTGTTCGACGCTACCCTGGGAAAGTTGAGCGGCACAGGTAGTACATACGCCCGCATTGCAAGAACTGGGTAAGTCAATCCCCGCATCGTAGGCTGCCTTTAGTATAGTTTGATCTTCCCTAACTTCGATCGTTTGTGTT
>NZ_JASJFF010001347.1:0-6115 GCF_030065435.1 Microcystis sp. M53603_WE2 | reverse complement strand
GTTACTTTTGCCCTCAACAATTAACTTTAAAACCTCCATTTCTCGCTCCGATAAAAGTGCTAGATTGGGATTAGGTTGCACTGCCGGCGGTTTGAGATTATCCATGACTAAACGGGCAATTTGGGGGTCTAAATAGGTGGCTCCGTCCTTAGCTGCTTCAATAGCGGCCAAAAGGCGATCGAGACTCGCTCCCTTGATACAATAGGCATCAGCACCACTGGCCAGAGCTGCGATCACTTCCTGTTGCAGAGTGTGGGAAGTGAGCATAACCACATGAACATTAGCTAAACCCTCCTTAATCTGTTTAGTTGCCGCAATGCCATCGAGACGGGGTAAACCGATGTCCATGACCACTAAATCCGGCCGTAGGGATAGGGCTAATTGTACCCCCGCTAGACCATCACTAGCTTGACCAACAATCTCAAAATCCGGCTGTTCACTGAGCGCTTGTTCTAAACCTAACTGCATTAAAGGATCGTCTTCAACAATTAAAATCCGCATGATCTTTGATTCCTAACGGGAAAATGTACGGTTTTCACCCATCTGCATGAGGCAGAACTACTCCTAGTTTAGGCAATCTGGAAATAGATTAACAGTGACCAGTGACCAGTGATAACTGAAAATGCTACGGATTTCATCAGATCGGTCTAAAATTGTGCTTGTTGCCCTAGTTTATCTGGGTGTTGGTTGGCTAGGCTATCTCTGCTTAAATTTAGGGTCGCGACCTGCCCCAATTTGGATGAGTGCTGGTATTGGCTTAACTGCTGTTTTTTTAGGGGGAAAAAGGCTAGTTTTAGGCGTTTTTATCGGGGATTTGCTTCTTACCTTCTTTTTAGGGGCCAGTTGGCCCATAGCTCTATTTTCGGCGATCGGTAGCAGTTTATCGGCTCTGTTAGGGGCGCAATTCTTGCATTATCTGAGATTTTCCGCCACTTTACAGCGCATTCGCGATATTCTTTTACTGGTATTTTTAGCGGCTTTATTAGCCTCGGCAGTTAATGCCACTATCGATACTTTTGCCCGTAGTTGGCTAAATACTTGGGATTGGCGACAATTTGGACAGTCTTGGGGCATGATCTGGCTCGGAGATAGTACAGGAATATTAATGACCACGCCGCTGCTGTTGCGTTTTTGCTTCAATCGTCACTCCCTGCGGGAACCACGACAACCCCAACGCTTTGGCGAGGCCTTACTTTGTCTGAGTTTGCTAACGGTGGTGACTTCTGTGGTTTTTGGTGATCAACCAAATTTTCTTAACCCCGATTGGAGTATGGTGCAGTACCTCGAATATCTGCCTTTTCCTTTTGTGGTTTGGGCCGCCATGCGTTTTCAGACTTGGGGAGCGGTAATAGCGAATTTTTTAGTATCTATTTTAGCTTTGATGGGATTGGCCAGGGGAATCAGTCCTTTTATCCTACAGGCTCCCGATTATACCAGAGGTGTCTTGATCTTACAAATCTTTTTAGTCATTGTCATGTCAACTTCTCTGTTTTTATCGGCGGCGATTAGCGAAAGACAACAGATCGATCGAGCTTTAAATGAAACTTTAGAAAGAGAACATTTAGTAACACAAGTTGCTTTAAAAGTCCATCAATCTTTAGATATAGATCAGGTTTTAAATACCATTGTTGAGGAAATCAGAAATTTTCTCGATGCCGATCAAGTCTATATCGGTCACTGTCAAGAGCGGGGGTGGTCTAAGGTAATCGCTGAGTCCCGTCGTCCCGAGATTCCCTCACTGATGGGTTGGTTTCCCGAACCAGAATTACTGGAAGAATTGGGACAATTATTTTCTTTAGATAAGTTAATTATTGCTGATAATACCGCTAAGGTGCAAACGCTGCCCACTCTCAAGGGTTATTACGAATATCTGCAAGTTAAATCCTCTTTAGTTTTACCTCTAACGGTTAATAATCAACATTTAGGTGCTTTAGTAGTCCATCAATATTCCCATCCCCGTCATTGGCAAAAAAGCGAGGTCAAATTATTAGAACAGTTAGCCACCCAAGTTTGTATTGCTATCGGCCAAGCGCAACTATATCAGAGGGTGCAAAGCTTGAATAATAATTTAGAACGGGAAGTGGAAACAAGAACCTTGGAACTGCGGGAAAAAGTCCGGGAAATTCAGCATTTATACGAAATGAAAACGGTTTTTTTACAGGCAGTATCCCACGATCTTCGCACTTCGATTATGGGATTAGTTATGTTATTAAAAATTTTCCAGTGTCGGCAAACAGAAAAAGTAACTATCTCGCGAGCAATGCTCGATCAGGTGGTGCGTAGTTGCGATCAACAATTAACTTTAATTAATGCTTTATCAGAAAATCATTTTGCTGAAGAACGGCCTTTAATCTTGCATCGTCAACCTCTATCTTTAAAAGAACAGGTGGAAATTTGGCTCAAAGATTGGCAAAAAGATTTTGATTTATATCAAGCTACTTTTATTAATCTTCTCCCCGATGACTTACCCGCTATTGATGCTGATCCTTGTCAGCTAAGAAGTGTTTTTGAACAATTATTAAATAATGCCTTAAAACATAATCCTCCACCAATTCAATTAGCTTTAGATGCTCGTATTGACCAAGACATGATCTACTGCACTTTAAGCGATAATGGCATTGGCATGGATGAGGAACAATGTCAACATCTTTTCCATTTATATGTAAGAAATCTTCATAATCAACACCTAACGGGAATCGGTTTAGGTTCCTACCAATGTCGGCAAATAATCGAGGCTCACTCTGGGAGAATTGGGGTAAAAAGTACCCCACAGGTTGGCTCACAATTTTGGTTTACTTTACCCATTGCCTATCAAAATTCTAGATTAATTAAACCGGAGTTAGTCAACAGTAATCAGTGATTTTTTAACAGGATCAAGATAATTATGCTTACCCGTCAATCTGGGATTAGATTTGCTTTAGGTTTATTGATTATTTTCAATATTTTCTATTTTGTCCATCTCGCCTACTATAGTTATGTTTGGCACGATGAATCTTTGGTCTTACTCCATCTTTCTGGTTACACACCCGAACAGTTAATTAACTATCTGTTCGATGGACAAATTAAATCTACAGAACAACTCTGGCAATTTCAAGGGGTTAATTCCGTGAAAGGTTTTCCTGATACCTTAGCCTCTCTTTATACTAGCTCGAATTACGATCTACCTCTCTATTACAGTTTCCTCTGGTTTTTTGCAAGATTATTGGGCAATTCTTATCTAGTCTTAAGGGGATTTTCAGTAATTATTTGGTTTGGTATTTTATGGAGTTTTTACCATTTAGCTTTGACTTTATTTAAAAATAAAAACGCCGCTTTAATTGCCGCTACACTTATCTTCTTTTCCCCGCGTTTTACTGGTTATGCTCTGGGAATTTGGGAATACGGACTATATGTTTTATTTTCGATACTTTCTAGCTGGTTATTTCTCAAAGCTATTGATTCCTCGCAACCGAAAAAAGATTGGTTTTTCTATAGTTTATCCCTAATCGCTGGTTTATATACCCATGTTTTCTTTATCTTTGTTCTAGTAGTTCATAGCCTATATTTTCTGTTGCAGCTGAATTCTTTTAACTCTTTAACCAAAAAATACTATAGCATCAGCTTACTTGCTTCCCTAGGTATTTATTCAATTTGGTTAACCCGGATTTTTACCAGTCGATTTACTGTCTTTGGATGGTCAAAAGGCAGTTTACCCCTAGAGATCCTTTGGCAAAGATGGGTAAGAATGATCGCTCGTTTATTTTATAATTTTAGTTTAACCAATTCCACCATCACCCCTATTATTGAATACTGCCTAATTATCCTCGTCATCATCTCCTTTATTTATCTGGGCAAAAAAGCCGATAAAAAAGTTTTTACCCTGATTATTCTCCTGACAATTATCCCCTTTTTCTCTCTTTTAGCTTGGGATCTAATCGGAGGATTTCGCTACACGGCTGTGGGCAGATTTTACTTACCAAGTTTTCTCGGTATGCTGCTGGCAGTTACCTTTTTACTAAGCAAGGGATTACAGCAGCGCCAAGGCTGGGCAAAAATTCTCTTAATATTATTGCTAGTTTTCGGATTAATTGGCAAAATTCCCTATCCACCGCCGGCAACTAGATATGTGGGCTATGGTAGTAATATTCCCAACGCTTATAGAAGGATTAATCGCAGTCAAAAACCTCTAATTATTTCAGAACATTGGTTAGATACCTTGCCCCTTATTCATACCACTGATGCTAAGACAAAGTATTTATTTGTTCAGTCGGATATTAGAGTTTCCATCCCATCCTTAAAAAATCAATTTACCGATATTTATCTCCTCAATCCTTCCCCCAGTCTCAGACAATATTTAGATAACCAGTCTGTACAATTATCTCCTACGAAAAATCCAGCCTTTTGGCGAATTGATTAAAAAACCATTGACCCCTCTTGCCAAAACAGACCACAACCTGATAGACTGAATAAACCAAGGCTTCAGGGAATAGAATTGGGCAGTTCACCCCTAAGAGGGATTGACTTTTACAGAGTTTTATGCTTGCTCAACTGGAGAGTCCCCGAAATCTGGTGATGAAGAGTTTTAGCCTCTTGGCTACTGGACTGACTAAGCAGACCTAACAAATTCAACTGTATGATACCGAGTCAAGACATCGGCGAGGCAGTAGATTCAGTCAGAAAAACTGACGCACAAGACTTCTCTAATTTAATGCCTAGACCTGGCTGGCAACAAGTGGCGGGTTTAGGTAGAGACTGTTTTTGGTATTGAACCCCGATTCTTTTCGTTCTTTACCGGTTTTAGTGATTGCCAATAGGGATTTTAAGCCCGTAATTGGTTGAAAATTTCTATTTATTCGCAAAAATTCCCAGTCGCTCCCTGTACTAATCCTAGAGATCGACTTCATGATCAGTAATTTTCCCCAACCAATTCTCTGGAAATCACCTTCCAGAACAATTTAGTTATTTTATGAGTAGCAATGCCTTAACCAATCGTGAACATCTAATCGAACTGTATAATCGAGGTGAACGCAACTTTGCGGAAGTCAGACTTAGCGGAGTCAATTTAAAGAGACAGTGTTTAAACCAGATTAACCTAAGTCATAGTTACTTAAAACGAGCCAATTTAGCCGAAGCTTGTTTAATTAACGCTAATTTCAAGGACGCTTCCCTCGAAGAAGTTAATTTAAGCAAAGCTTGTCTTATCGATGCTAACCTGACTAAAGCCGACCTTTCCGGGGCAAATTTGCGCCAAAGTCAACTAAGCGGCGCAATTTTGAGTAATACCATTCTCAAAAAGGCTGATTTAAGTTCTGCCTGTTTAATTCACAGTAGCTTACTTTTTGCTCAACTGTTGAAAGCGAATCTCGAAGCGGCTAATCTCACCTCAGCCACTTTAACCCATGCCATGGCGGGGAAAGCTAACCTAAAACGGGCTATTCTCACTCGTGCTATTCTTAGCTCTGCTAATCTTAGCCATGCTAACTTAAAAGAGGCTAACCTAATTCGAGCCTATCTCTATCAAGCTAATCTGGAAAACTGCCATCTTCAATACGCCGACCTCAGCTATGCCGATTTACGCGGGGCGGATTTACGCGGGGCGGATTTACGTTATGCTAACCTGGAAGGGGCTAATCTGACGGGAGCTAACCTCAATTGTAGCGATTTTGAGGGAGCTAACTTAACTGGAGCCGATTTAAGCAAAACTGACGCTAATAAAGCCAATTTTCGCCAAGCTAACTTAACCGGTTGTAATCTGCTCGGCGCTAATTTAGCCTCCGCTAACCTTTCCGGTGCTAATCTACACCAAGCGGGATTACTCTTGAGTTATTTAGTGGGAAGCAATCTTAAACGAGCTAATCTCAAACAAGCTAACTTAATTGGCGCGATTTTAACCGAAAATAATCTTCTTTCTGCTTCCCTCGAAGAAACTATTCTTCCTAACGGTAGTCGCGGTAATCTCCTTTCCTAATATAGCAATTTCCATAGTTGTGAGGTACAGAGTCTTAGGTTTTGAGGAGTCAGGAGTCAGGAGTCAGGAGTCAGGAGTCAGGAGTCAGGAGTTAAGATTTTGGTGTACCTCATGAGATTGGGAAACGCTATATTCCTAGAAAAACCTGGTTGTAGAGACTTTTCTGCC
>NZ_JASJFF010000769.1:0-2804 GCF_030065435.1 Microcystis sp. M53603_WE2 | reverse complement strand
TTGTTCATCTGATAAGTTTTGATAATCCATAATTTTGCTAATAAACATAGCAAAATTATAGATGATTTCCTGACCTAAGATCACATTTTATTCTTTTTTCCACTTCAATCTAAGAATTGAGAAAAAAGCAAAAGCTTATATTATACCATAAAAAAATTATGCAAGAGGTCTTATTATGTTTCCCAAAGATGCCAATAATGTAGTTAGATTATTAAATACTTTTTTTAGCTTCTCTTTTTTAGGTATTTTGCTATTCTCTATCGTTAAAAAGCCTCTCAATATTTCCCTGTTAATTTTTGCCTTCCTGAGCATTTTTTTACCTTTAAGTACAGGAACAACACAATCAATGATGAGGTATATGATGACAATATTTCCAATATTTATTATTCTTGGATATTGGAGCCGAAAAAATTGTTATTTTTATGGATTTCTGTGATTCTTGTTTACCTATTTTTTATCCATTCTATTTCTTTGGTATGGTAATTGGGGCTGGATAGCTTAGTTGATCGTGCAGTTGAGTCAAATTACCCTAACTAATAATGCTAACATAGCTCTTTGCTCAGAGAGAGTCGATTGATTTGTTCAAAAATATCAACTAGATAGGGAATTATTGTAATCATAAATTAGAGTTATGATCAAAAATGTTACTGACATTGCCGAATATCTATATCGGTCAATAAAATCAATAACAATTACAGGATAAGCGTTTAAACTTGATCGAGATTTGCTTGATTTAAATACAAAAATACTGAATATTTATCATCATCAGGCCCTGAACGCCAGCAAAAGAAAACCCCACAGACAAAGACCCTGTAATGATAAAATCGACAATGGCGACGGCTTGGCCATTAGTATTTTTTGCGTCGGACTAGCAGGAGATAAAAGCGTGACCTTTAAGATTGGTTTACTCGGTTTCGGGGTTGTGGGGACGGGAACAGCGAAAATCCTCCTCGATCCTTTTGGTCGTCATCCCGTACTCAAAGAGATTACCATTGGACGAGTGGGAGTTAGATCCCTAGATAAACCGAGAGAAATCGAGCTTTCTCCCCAGCTGTTGACCACTGACCTAGAATCGATCGTTACTGACCCCGAAATTGATATTATTGTCGAATTATTGGGGGGTTTGGAACCGGCACGCTCTTTAATTCTCCAAGCAATCGCATCGGGGAAGCACGTTGTTACGGCAAATAAGGCGGTTATTGCCCGTTTTGGCGATGAAATCTACGCCAAGGCCAGTGAAAAAGGGGTTTATGTCCTCCTAGAAGCGGCCGTGGGTGGTGGCATTCCCGTCATTAAACCCTTAAAACAATCCCTCGGCGCTAATCGCATCAGCAGCATCATGGGAATTGTCAACGGCACAACTAACTATATTCTCACGGAAATGAGCCAAAAAGGGACAGATTTTAGCGAAGTTCTGGCTAAAGCTCAGGAATTAGGCTATGCAGAAGCGGATCCCACTGCGGACGTGGATGGATTCGACGCGGCCGATAAAATTGCCATTTTAGCTTCTTTGGGTTTTGGAGGTCGGGTAAAACGGGAAGATGTTTACTGTGAAGGTATCCGGCAAGTTAGCGCCGTCGATATCGCCTACGCTGATAGACTGGGATTTGTGATTAAATTATTAGCGATCGCGAAAGATACGGTTAAGGAAGATTCCGATACCCTAGAGTTGCGGGTTCATCCGACCCTAGTACCGAAAATCCATCCCCTCGCTAATGCTAACGGGGTCTATAACGCTATTCTCGTCGAGGGGGAACCCTTGGGCCAAGTGATGTTTTATGGACCCGGTGCCGGTAGCGGACCGACGGCCAGCGCGGTAGTATCGGATGTGATGAATATCGTCGGAATTTTAAAAAGTAGTGGCAAAACCAAGGAACTTGACCCGCTTTTAAGCTGTATTCACCAGCATTATTGTCAAATCGCCCCGATGGAGTCGTTATCGACCCGTTTTTATGCCCGTTTTCTCTGTCGCGATGTGCCGGGGGTAATCGGTCATTTAGGTATGGCTTTCGGCGACCAGGGGGTTAGTCTAGAATCCGTGGTACAAATTGGTATTAGGGGTGATTTAGCCGAAATTGTCGTTGTCACCCACGATGTGCGCGAGGGCAATTTCCGCAACGCTTTAGCGGCAATAGAGTCTTTAGAAGCTATTGACAGTATTCCTAGTATTCTCCGGGTTTTGTAATTATAGAGATCGCTTTTTTATGGTCATGGGTCGGAGAATCAGAAGTGAGAAAAGTTGGCTAAGTTTAACTAGCACAATTTTGTTATTTTGTCTAGGTTTTTTGGGCTTAAATCAAAAATTAATTTTTGCCCAAGGGTCTGATAATGTTTGTCCCCTGCCGATTTTATCAAGGTTACAACGCCATAAAATCCAAGCGGGAGAAACGATCGCCTCAATCGCCGAAAAATACGCTCTCATCCCGGCAACGATAATTAAACTCAATCCGACTATTCTCAAAAATGGTTTGGCCCCGGTGGGGAAAGAAATCTTCATTCCCCCGATGAACGGCATTCGCATCGAAGCACCCAAGGGTTCCACTTGGCGCGATTTAGAAGCGGCATCAGGTATTCGTGCCGATATACTCTTTGAGCTTAACGGTTGTGGTCGCCGGCCGACAATAGTTTTTATCCCCGGCACCAATTGGTCCGCCGCCGGCAAGCGATCGGATTATACTGGATTAAGTTCTTATCCCTTACCCTTTGCCAGCACTGTCGGATTAGCCTACGGTTGGCAAAAAAGCCCCACGGAACAGAAAAATCTCTTTCATAGTGGTATTGATCTTCTCGCAAATGTTGGTACA
>NZ_JASJFF010001006.1:0-1252 GCF_030065435.1 Microcystis sp. M53603_WE2 | reverse complement strand
TTTAATAATTAATTTATCTCGCACAGAATTAATTGCCCACTTTTCTAATTAAAAGCATAACTCAATCCTTTGATGATACTGGATTTTAAAATTGGCTGATTAACCAGAGCAGTCAATTTTCTGGGCAAATTCGGGGATATTTCGGATTAAGCAATTACGAGATAAGTTATTAAATCATGTTAGATAAACCTATGACTAGATTTATTCATGACCAGTTTGCCAAAGATTATCTCGAAGAATTATTATCTTCTCTGGGAGAGGTAAAATCGGCACGGGTTGTACGAGGAGAAGTACGAGAAATCGATGTCTGGTTTTCACCCCAGATGCTCGATAATAATCCGAGAGAACTGCTAGGATTACTGGGAAAAATGGCGATTAATCCCTGTTTATTTGAACCCTTTCGTAATCCTGTCACCGCTACAGAAATTAGAACTTGTCTGTTAAAACTATTGGAAGTGGAAGGGGAAATTAATCGTCAAGCAAATCGTCAGAAAACGAATCTTAACGATGGGGAAATCCCCCGTCTCTGGATTTTGACTCCCAGTGCTTCCTCGCAACTGTTAGGAGGATTCGGAGCTAAATTAGATGAGGAGAATTGGGGGGAAGGTATCTATTTTTTGGCTCCCTCTTTACGCACGGCAATCACCGTTATCCATCAATTACCCCCAACAGAAGCAACTCTCTGGTTAAGAATTTTAGGCCGGGGAAAAGTACAAGCAAGGGCGATCGATGAGTTAGAATCGTTACCAGAGGACCATCCTTTTCGGGTAAATGCTCTAGAATTATTATTAAACTTGAGAACTTCTTTAACTAACGATCAAGAGCTTGAACAGGAGGACAGAGAGTTAATTATGAGATTATCACCTTTATACACTTCCCGTCTTCAGGAAGAACTGGATGCTGGCCGTCAACAAGGTCTTCAACAGGGTCTTCAACAGGGTCTTCAACAGGGTCTTCAACAAGGTCTTCAACAGGGTCTTCAACAGGGTCTTCAGCAAGGAGAACGTCTGGTGGTAGAAAATTTATTGAAAGCTCGTTTTGGTAGTTTAGACCCAGATTTGTCCCTAATCATCGAGCGCATTTTATTATTACCAGTGGAGGAGTTTACCCCTTTAATAATTAATTTATCTCGCACAGAATTAATTGCCCACTTTTCTAATTAAAAGCATAACTCAATCCTTTGATGATACTGGATTTTAAAATTGGCTGATTAACCAGAGCAGTCAATTTTCTGGGCAAATTCGGGGATATT
>NZ_JASJFF010000101.1:0-5159 GCF_030065435.1 Microcystis sp. M53603_WE2 | reverse complement strand
TGCTTACCTCCACCTTAATTCCTTCTTTCAAAACTATACCTATCAATCGTTTCCCCTTTTTTTAAGTTTCTTCTCTTTTTGTTAAGAAAGATCCGACTAATGGATAGCTTGATAAGGGGGGTGCCGATAGGCGGGGGGATCCTCCTTGATCATGGGGGTGTCTGACAATTTTTAATACCCACCTACTTAGAATTTCGTCTTTGCTTCCTTAATAGTATAACTTTACTACAAAAAATCGGAGCAAATATTTAGGGACGGTGATGATTATCAGATATAAAATCAGCAACTTCGGAAAAGCGAAATATGGACAGTCCAGAATCTAGGCAGCCGACCTGTAATAAGGCGAAGGCAGACTCGGATAAACTCGCCGGATGTGGCGGAAGACTTCTTCGGTTTTTTCTTCCACTTCTTCTTCCGTGTAGAGATCGACGGGTAAACCAGTATCATCGCTGTATAAAAAGTTGTGAATAGTAGTTTTAACCTCCGCCCGACTGGATTCTTTATCTGGCCAACGATCGATCTTTAGTTTCTCTTGTTTTAGGGTTTTCAAAAGCTGCGTGGCGATCTGTTTAATTTTTTCAATGTCTTGCGGTGATAGATTCTCTTTGGTTAAAAGGTCGAACAGGGCGAGGGATTCCTCGTCTAATCCCTCGCTAACCGCCCGTTGGGACTCTTGATCGAGTTCCTGAATAAATTCTAATAAGGCCTCGAAGGTCTGTTCGATCGCCACCCGATCCTTCTCGAAATTATAATCAGCGATGATCCGCTCGTAATGCTCTTGAAAGTTCGTCCGTTGCAGATTCTGCTCGAGCATTGTTCGGAGACGGTTTTCGATGGCGTTTTTGAGAGTTTGGACGGTGGTATTCTTACGATCGCTATTGGCGAATTCCTGTTTCAGACGCTCGAAGTTGATTTTACTGATGTTGTACAGTGGGGTATCATCGGCCCTCGCTTCGGTGGTTACATCGATCGCCCCGTCGATTACCGATCGCATTTCCAAGAGAATTTCCGCGATGTCTATTTTCTCCCGATCACCTTGAATGCATTTATAGATCAGTTTAATCGTGTCGTGAGCCGGACGGTAGTGATTAACCGATGGCTGATTAAGACAGGCCTTAAAAAGATGGAAGACCTCTTGAGAGAGGAGTCCAAAATTTTGTCGGGCCTGATCACTTCGATTGATCGCTTCCTTCGCGTCGTTAATGGCTTTATTGAAGGCAAAACTAGGTATTTTATATTCGAGGAGTGCGTCTAGGGATGCGTTACTTTCCCCCAAAAATTCTTTAACTGCCTCGATCGATCGGGCCAATTCATCCAGTAAATTTTCTTGCGGTTTCGTGGGGTCGAGACTAAGATGGTCTTCCCTGCGTCCCTGATCGGAAATTTGGGCGAGATCGGCGAGAGCTTGACGGAGATTTCTGAGGATTCCGCAGTAATCCACGATTAAACCGTTGGTTTTGCCCTCGTTAACCCGGTTAGCACGAGCGATCGCTTGCATGAGCGTATGAGCTTTTAGGGGTTTATCGAGGTAGAGGGTGGAGAGGGAGGGAACATCGAAACCGGTCAACCACATGGCGCAGACGATGGCGATCCGAAAGGGGTGATCGGCTTGTTTAAAGGCATTTTCTGGGCTGATTCTTTTACCGTCCGCCAGTTCAAAGCCGTTTTTGATTACACTGCGATGGCTGGTAATATCTAACCCTTGTTTCTGGAATTTGTCGATCTCTCCCTGTTCCTCGCTGACGATCACGGCCGTTAGGGTTGCTTCCATCCATTGAATCTGACGCTGACGATAGTTTTCCTCTTGGTCATCGGTAATTTTTTTGAGGTCTTTTTTCAGTTGTTGGATTTTTTCGCTCCAGTAACGATCGATCAGGTTATGCAGCTTGACACAGGTGAGCTTGTCGATACAAATCACCATGGCTTTGCCTGTTTCCCAAGCGGTGCTGTAATGTTCAACGAAATCACGGGCCAGCGCCTCCAACCGCTGCGGGGCCGTCAGGATGTAGTAATCCCTTCTTAATTCCCTTTCTAAACGGTCTTCTATCTCGACATTTTCGATCTCTAACTCTTCGATTTTGGCGGCGATCTGTTCGTTGAGGTCGTTGACGGCGATCGAGAGTTTATCACCCCTTGCATCATAGTAGAGGGGAACGGTGGCTTTATCCTCGACCGCTCTCTGGAAGTCGTAGGTGGAGACATAATCCCCGAAATAGCGTTTAGTGATCTCGTCGTTGCTGACTAGAGGGGTGCCGGTAAAACCGATAAAACCAGCGCCCGGAAGTGCAGCCCGGAGGTTGCTGGCTAGGGTTCCGTACTGGGTTCGGTGGGCTTCGTCGCTGATAATGATGATATCGTTTCGGGAGTTGTAGGGTTGGTCGGGATTGACGGTTTGGTTGAATTTCTGGATGAGGGTGAAAATATAGGCTTTATGGTCTCCCAGAAGACTCTGTAAGTGTTCGTTACTGGAAGCTTGGCAGAGTTCTTGCTCGTTATTGGTCAATCCGGAACCGGCAAAGGTATAGTAGATTTGTTTATCTAGATCTTCGCGATCGGTACAGATAACGAAGGTATAGTTTGCGCCTAGTTTACGGCGAATTTTGCGGGTGAAAAAAACCATAGAGTAGCTCTTTCCAGAGCCTTGGGTATGCCAGAAAACCCCTAGTTTGTTATCTTTTATCCCACCCTCCCGCCATCTTTTCACAGAATCGATCGCTTGGTTAACCCCTAGAAACTGGTGATTTCGGGCGATAATCTTGCAGGTTTTGCCAGTGGAGTTATCGAAAAGGACATAATTTTCTAACAGATCGATAAAGTTATTTTTATCGCAGACTCCTTTGAGCATGGTTTCCATATCGACAATGCCGGGGTCACTCTCGGCCAGGCGTTTCCATGGGTGAAAGTGTTCGTATTTGCCGCAGAAACTACCTATTTTCGCATCTATGCCATTAACTAAAATCGCAAAGGCGTTATAGGCGAATAGATGGGGGATAGTATCAAGATAGTCCGATAAATTCTCGTCGTAGGCCGCTTTTAGGTCTCGGTTGAGGTTTTTCGCTTCTAGGAAGAGTAGGGGAATGCCGTTAACAAAACCTACCAAATCCGTGCGACGGAGGTAGATTTCCCCCTGTATCCACAGTTCTCGAACCGCTAGAAAATGGTTATTGCTGGGTTGGTCGAAATCAAGGATTTTTAGGGTTTGTCTAATTAGCTCTCCTTTGGCGTTGCGGTAGCTCACCTGTACTCCATCGAGAAGGAGTTGATGTTTCTCTTGATTGGTGGCCAGAAGGGTTTGACTGGAGTTGATTTCTTCGATTTGGAGAATAGCGGATTTATAGGCTTCTTCGGGAAGATTGGGGTTAAATTCTCGTAATTTCTGTTTTAGGTAGCGTTTGAGGATAACTTCTTTCTGATTTTGCCGTCCGAGCAGGCTGTTTTCACCGTAATCCTCTTGATTATAAGCATAGACACTCTGCCAACCAAGTTGATCTCGCAGACAGTTGGCGGTGAGTTGTTGTACTTTATCCTCGGTGGTCATAGGGTCGATTGTGCGGGGGAGTGGTTTATTTTATTAATATTGCCAATTTTCAGGGATTTTTACAGGTGCGATCGCTCTTTTTGCCTCTACACCTCGATCTCTCCATTCATAAGTTTCGGAAGTAGTATGTCACGCGCTTGTTTTAGTTTTTGATTTTGCCTAAAAAGTATTTTAATTTGCTCATCAATAGAAATTGTTTTATCTAAAAAAATTGCGAGAATGGAATCTTTTGGCTTTATTAATTGAACGTTTTCTAAACCTGCTTTCGTCACCGAGGCGAATATAACACCACTACCTATCATATCTTCTTTAAAAAAGTAATTTTTAAGATGATAATATAAAAATCCCTGATAATTATGTTTTGCTCGAATCGCTGCTAGACCACGACCGATAATAATTTTTTCTAAGCTTATATTCATTCTGCCCACAGGAGCGCGAACACTGAATAATATATCTCCTTCATTGGCTATTCTTGTTATTTTTGCACAGTAAACTTTATTTTCTGGAAATCTTATCCCAAAATTGGTAACGCCTTGGTGAAAAGGCAAACCAGATCGATCTTCATTATAATATTCTGACTCAGGACTTTGACCCATTGTAAGATCGGCAATATCTTTTAAACGCACTTTCTCCCACCCTTCAGGAATACCATCGATAATCGGGGTGTGTTCGTGTCCGGGGAAGCGTAAACGGACGAACCATTCCTTGTAAAGTAAACGGGCTGAACGTTCTAATAACTCGATGCGGCGGCGATTATTTTCGATTAAATCATCATATTTGGAGAGGATATCGGCGATTTTCTGTTGCGTTGTAACATCGGGGATTTTAATTTTCACCCTATAGATTTTATCGGGCGATGTATGACGAACTTTTGTTCCAGAAGCACTTCCACTAATTTGACCGCGAATAGAATAAGTATTAAAGAGATAGTAGAGAAAATTTTTGTTAAATAATTCTTCGTCTATTTTATCAATTAGTCCTAGTCGCTGATTGTGGAGAAATCTATCATTTTCGGGAATCAAAGCGGAGCTACCTAGAAGACCAGCATCTTGTTCTGTCATCGCAATGATAATATCGCCTTTTGATAAAATAAAATTTTCTGGAATACTTCCCGAATACGCCCTGTCCTTCTCCGCTCTCAGTCTAAAGCCTCCTTCTTCATAAAAATTACCCGGTGTCAAAACAATATATTTTCCGCTGTTTACAAAAAATTCACTTTTGAAGGCGTACCCGTGTTTTATATGTATACCCGCTCCTAAAGTAGTTTCTCGCCATGTCATCTAATTATCTTCCTCGCCTATAGCTTTAGGATTTTCCAGCTAAACAAATCGCCCGCAGATGTAACCTTTTCTAACTTACCAAATTTGGGAATCACCGGTGAGAAGCGGGACTTTTTATCCCCTTCCGGTTCCCCCCTTGAAAAGGGGGGCTAGGGGGGATTACCAAGCTTTTCAAGGGGGACTTACGCAGCCATAGCGCCCGTCTCACCTCCAGCACCCCTACCGCGCTCCGATTCCGGTTCCGGTTCCCCCCTTGAAAAGGGGGGCTAGGGGGGATAGCCTTGAAAAGGGGGGCTAGGGGGGATAGCCTTGAAAAGGGGGGCTAGGGGGGATAGCCTTGA
>NZ_JASJFF010001023.1:0-2836 GCF_030065435.1 Microcystis sp. M53603_WE2 | reverse complement strand
TTGGCCGCAGGGCTTGCGGTGTCAGTCTGTAGAGCGACCATAAGACCAGAACAGAGTAAATCTGTTAAGGCAGGTGCGAAAAATCCTTCGGGAAAGAAGCAGAAACCCAAATCGTGAGGTTTGGGAATCACCGTCCGTTTACGGCGGCGAGGATGTCAATCCACAATACCCTCGATTTAGCTTCCGGTGATGCTATCCCCATGGCCTTGACGGCAGCGGCGATCAATGGTTAAAAATAAACAGATGCTGGATCCCCATCCAACATCCGCGTTCTAACTCTGCACACATTTTGCTAAGTCCTCATGATAAGTTAAAAAACGCTTCCTTTTTGGGGGCGTTTTTATTTATTCGATTGAAAAAACCGATGACAATCATTACTAAAGCTGATAAGAAAGTGGGAAGTGGGGTGTAGGGTGTAGGGTGTGGGGTGTGGGGTGTAGGGTGTGGGGTGTGGGGTGTGGGGTGTGGGGAGAATAAAGCTGCCTATTGCCTATTGCCTATTGCCTATTGCCTATTGCCTATTGCCTATTGCCTATTGCCTATTGCCTATTGCCTATTGCCTATTGCCTCCTGACTGACTCCTGACTGACTCCTGATAACTGATAACTGATAACTGATAACTGATGAAAAGATTAGCTTGGTTCGATCGCTTAGTGTTGGCGACTATTTTGGCCTTAATTGCCGGGATATCGTCGATTTTGATCCAGGGAAATCAAGTTCCTACCCGAGGGGAGAATTTTAGCTGGCAAGGACGAAAAATCGGCGTTAGGGACAATTATTTTACTTTAAGTTTTAATCGGCCGATTGACCGTTCAGACATAGAAACCAGCTTGGTGATCAATCCTCCCTTACCGGGTAAAATTAGCTGGGCCGGAGATCGCTTGACCTATACTTTGACAGAATTGCCCATCTACGGCAAAAAATATCAAGTAAAGTTACCTATTGCTCAAGGTGAGGACTTTATCGGCGAATTTTACAGCCACGATCGAGCTTTTGCCTATATTGGGGTCAACCAAGAGGAAAGAGGCCGTTTAATCGTCTGTAATATCATTCAGGGGCCAAATAACGTCACAGAACTGAAAAAAACCATCCTTACCCCTGGGGATCTGGTGGTCACGGATTTTCAAATCTATCCGAGGGGGGATAGAATTTTATTCTCGGCCTTCGATGGCTCTGACTTAGGACGAGACACCCCGAAACAGCAACTTTACACGATTACCACGGGTTTAAATCATGACGAACATGGTCAAAATTTGCCCAGTGGTCGTATAGAAAGGTTTTTAGATGGGAAAACTTATCAAAATCTGCGCTTTGATCTCTCAGATAACGGCAAAACCCTAATCGTGCAGAGAATTAATCATGGGAATCCGGGGGATGCCAGTTTATGGGTAATCAGGGATGATGGACAATCGCGACCGTTAGGAATGCAAGGGGATAATTTTTTACTATCTCCCGACGGTAAAAAAGCGGTTGTCAGTCAAACGGGAGGGGTAGCGGTGATTCCTTTGGATGTCCAAGGGGGAAAACCGCAATTTTTGCCTACCTACGAGAAAATCCTCGCTTTTTCCCGGGATGGTCGCCAAAAACTCATGGTGAAATCAGAACCGGATAATCAGCGATCGCTATTTCTGCTCGACGATCGGGGAGAGTCAAGACTACTATTAAGAACAGCTAATCCGATTATTAGCTGTCAATTTGAACCGCGACAGGAAAAAACCCTTTACTGTCTGAAAAGCGATCTGGTTATGGGCAGCGATGGCAAAGTGAAAGAAGAACCTTTTTTAGGGATTATTGAGCTAAAAACGGGTAAAATGACACCCCTGCTGGCTTTACCTAATTATCGTGACGTGCAGATGAGTATGTCTCCCGATGGCGTGGCCTTATTATTTGATCAGTTAGCAACCACACCCTTTGGAGTCAGAAATGATTTAGTCACCGGGGAGGGGTCGAGCATTGCCGATGGTCGTCTCTGGTTATTACCGCTTCCTGATCAGTTCAGTCCCAATAGCAGCACGAAAATTTTACCTCAAGAACTCAACGCAGGTTTTAAACCCCGTTGGCTGCCCTAATACGGCAGAATTAAGGAGTTAGGAGTCAGTCCCGATGAAAAAATTTTCACCCCCACAGATGAAAGAGGTTTCCTTCCCCACACCCCACACCCTACACCCTACACCCTCTTTCAAGTCAGGAGACAGGAGAGAAATCGTTACCTAATCAGGTGACTCGGAGAATACTGACTCCCGAAAACGAAAACCTCATACCTCACCATTAAGATAAGTGCTATATGCTACTTCAGCGATTTGCTTTTTTATTGCGTCCTAGTGGCGATATCGAGATCGAGCGGGGGATTCGGACTTTATTAGCGATCACAGTGCCGATTATTATCGGTGATATTTTAGATCGGTCAGAAGTGGGGTTAATGGTCGGTTTAGCGGCTCAAACCTTGATTTTAGCTGATGTGGGGGGACTTTACTGCCTGAGAGCGAAAACCCTAGTCGCTACGACTATCGGGATGGCTCTAGCTTTGATTATCGGCACATTAGCCAGTGCTTGGTTAGGATTGACCGTAGTGATAGTTTTTTGCGGGTTGTTTCTAGCGGGTTATTTGACAGTTTACGGGGAAAATGGGGCGTTAGCTGGGGTAGTAATTAGTTTATTGCTGCTTTTTGCTGTTTCTTTGCCATCGGGAGATATTGTCGTCGCTTTACAACGGGCCGGAATCGCTGTGTTGGGAGGGGGATGGACAATTTTTTTAGCCCTGTTTATCTGGCCTTTTCGCCCTAATCAGCCTTTACGTCAGGTAACGGCGGAAAATTTTCAGGGTATCGCCACCTAT
>NZ_JASJFF010001031.1:0-7002 GCF_030065435.1 Microcystis sp. M53603_WE2 | reverse complement strand
TTTCTGCGGGAGATACCCATAGGAAAAGCGGGTAAAGTTGTCGGTTATGACCGAGCATTGCGCGGATACAAAGGAAAATTGTTATCAATGGGATTAACTCCGGGGACAGAGTTTACCGTTATTCGCGTCGCACCTTTGGGGGATCCCGTCGAGATTCGAGTGCGGGGATTTCATCTCAGTCTGCGTAAACAGGAGGCAGACACTTTAATCGTCGAAGAAATAGACCCAAAAAGCTAAATTTAATCATCTAAGCCTATTCGTCACTCAATATCCTAAATTATGGTCAAACCCATTATCGCCTTAATTGGCAATCCTAACTGTGGCAAAACTACCCTTTTTAATGCTCTCACAGGGGCCAATCAACGCACCGGCAACTGGCCGGGAGTAACAGTCGATCGCAAAGAGGGAAGATTTCAAGTTAACGGGGAAGATATCACCCTTGTGGATTTACCCGGAGTCTATTCCCTCGATGTAGAAGAAGGGGAGACAGGAATGGATGAATTAGTCGCTAGGGACTATCTGCTGTCAGGAGAAGCGGATTTAGTGATTAATATCGTCGATGCTGCCAATTTAGAGCGCAATCTCTACCTTACTACCCAAATCATGGAGATGCGTTTACCGATGTTGATTGCCCTGAATATGATGGATGTGGCCAAAACTAGGGGTATTGTGGTTAATCCGCAACTCTTAAGCGTTCGCATGGATGCAATTGTCGTCCCGATTAGTGCGGTTAAAGGGGAGGGAATCGGAGAATTAAAGCAAAAAATTGGGGAATTAGTCAGTAATATTAACCATACTGCCGCTTATGTCGCTTATCCTGCGGTAATTGAGGAAGCTCTTAACGAGATTGTTGCCTACATTAACGACCATAGCAGTAAAAGGATCGTCGAGCCAAGATGGACTGCTTTAAATCTACTGCAATACGAGGATCGCATCGCCCCAGAATTGCGCTCCCAGGAACTATTAAGCATTATCGTCAAGCATAGACGACAAATACACCAAGTTTTAGGGGAAGACCTTGATATTTTAATTGCTGATACTCGTTATGGCTTTATTCAACAAGTTACCCAGGGAGCCACTCAACGGACTGGACAGATAAATGATACCATGTCCGATCGCCTTGATCGGATTGTTCTCGATCGCTGGTTAGGAATTCCGATATTTTTGGGCGTAATGTACCTAATGTTCTTGTTTACCATCAATGTTAGTGCTGCCTTTATCGATTTCTTCGATTTAACTGCCCAGACTATCTTTGTCGATGGTTTGTCCCAAGTTTTACAAAAAATCCATACCCCCGGTTGGCTAATTGCTCTGCTCGCTGATGGAGCGGGGGGAGGTGTGCAAACCGTCGCCACTTTTATCCCCGTAATTGGCTTTATGTTCCTCTTTTTGTCAATTTTAGAGGATTCCGGCTATATGGCCCGGGCAGCCTTCGTCATGGACCGATTAATGCGTTTGGTGGGATTGCCTGGTAAATCCTTTGTTCCCATGCTAGTGGGATTTGGTTGCACTGTGCCGGCAATTATGGCCACCAGGACCCTAGAAAATTCTCGCGATCGTTTAATGACGATTATGATGAACCCTTTTATGTCCTGTGGGGCCAGATTACCTGTTTATGCCCTATTTGCGGCGGCTTTTTTCCCCATAGGTGGTCAAAACATCGTTTTTGGTCTTTATATCTTAGGAATTCTCGCCGCTATTTTGACGGGATTGGTGATGAAAAAAACCCTACTCAAGGGAGAAGTCAGTCACTTTATTATGGAATTGCCTCCCTATCATCTACCGCGTCTGAAAGGGGTTTTAATTCGCACTTGGGAACGTCTGCAAGCGTTTTTATGGAAAGCTGGACGAGTTATCGTTTTAATGGTGATGATTTTGGGATTACTCAACTCCGTCAGTTTTGATGGTTCTTTTGGTAATCAAGACAGCGAGCGATCGGTTTTAAGTGCTACCAGTAAAGCTGTAACTCCTATTTTCTCACCCATGGGACTAGAGCAGCAAAATTGGCCGGCAACGGTGGGCATTTTTACGGGAGTTTTTGCCAAAGAAGCAATGGTAGGGACATTAAACTCGATTTATAGCCAACTAGCAGGGGAAGATAACCCGAATAAGGGGGCAGCGGTCGCAAAATTCGACTTTTGGGGGCAAATTAACCGAGCTATTGCCACTATTCCCGCCAATTTAGCGCAATTACCCAATCAATTACTTGATCCCTTGGGTTTGAATATTGGTGATTTGCAAGATAAAAAAACGGCTGCCGAGAAGCAAGAGGTAGATTTAGGAATCTTTGGGGCGATGGTGAAAAGATTTGATGGTCAAGCGGGTGCTTTTGCCTATCTGTTGTTTGTTCTGCTCTATTTTCCCTGTGTTTCGGCCACATCGGCCGTATATCGCGAAACTAATGCCGGTTGGACTGTTTTTATTGCCCTCTGGACCACAGGAATGGCCTATATTGTTGCCACTTCCTTCTATCAAATCGCCACTTTTTCTCGACATCCGGGATTTTCTCTCTTTTGGATAGTCTTGATGGGTTTAACCGTAGTCGGGGTTTTATTCACCTTAAAAAATCTCCGTCCCCGAAAAATCAACCGTCCGGCAATTTAAAAGTAGGGTGGGTTAGGCGACAAAAAGCTAGGCAACTAACAAATTATTTAGATTCGCCGTAACCCACCGCAATCAAGCAACTTTTCTCGATTTTTTTCGCTTATAAACCATGATTTTAATCGATATACAGGCTTATCTTGCCAAAAATCAGAAAGCATCTCTGTCTGACTTATCTACACACTTTCGGATGTCAGCGGATGCCTTAAGTCCCATGCTCGATCGCTTGCTGAAAAAGGGGCGAATTCGCCTGATTTCCCTAGAAAAATGCGGAGGATGCAGCCGTTGTTCTCCGGAATCTATGGCTTTTTACGAATGGATTGAGGGCAATTCCACAGGGACAAACAGATAAAAGTTTAATACTACAGAAGTGATCTAAGTAGGTAGGCGTTAAAAGTTGTCAGATCCCCCCGCCTATCGGCACCCCCCTTATCAAGGGGGGCAGGGGGGATCGGCACCCCCCTTATCAAGGGGGGCAGGGGGGATCGAACCTAAAATCCATTTTTAATTTAATTATAACCAGCTACTTAACTATTAAGATAACTGCTGTATTACCAGTCGCTTTCAACGGGGATAGTTAATTTCTGGCGAGGAACCAAAGTCACTCAACCGCAGAACCTCAAGGTTGTATAATCTTTAAGAGTTATTAAGCTTTGTATCAGTTTGCCCGGCAGCATTTAATGAATATACTTTTGCTGACATCATCTTTAGGTTTACTCCTAGCGATCGCTATCGTCGTCTATTTTGTTTCCTCTCGCAAGTACCAATCGTCGGACTCGGTGGCCAATTCCTACGACCAATGGACCCAGGACGGGATTTTAGAATACTATTGGGGCGAACACATCCATTTAGGTCACTACGGTTCCCCACCAGAAAAAAAAGACTTTCTACAGGCAAAAGCTGACTTTGTGGCGGAAATGGTCTCTTGGGGAGGTTTGGATAAACTACCCACCGGTGCAACTCTCCTCGATGTCGGTTGTGGTATTGGTGGCAGCAGTCGCATTCTGGCCCGCGACTACGGATTTGCCGTTACCGGTGTCACCATTAGTCCCAAACAAGTGGCACGGGCCAAAGAACTAACACCCCCAGATGTAAATGCTCGCTTTTTGGTCGATGATGCCATGGCCCTTTCTTTTCCCGACGAGAGTTTTGATGTGGTCTGGTCAATTGAAGCCGGTCCCCATATGCCGGACAAAGCCGTTTTTGCTCAGGAATTACTGCGAGTTCTCAAGCCGGGGGGAGTCCTGGTGGTAGCGGACTGGAATCAGCGAGATGACCGTCAAAAACCGCTTAATTTCTGGGAAAGTCCTGTAATGCGCCAACTTTTGGATCAGTGGTCCCACCCCGCTTTTGCCAGTATCGAAGGTTTTGCCGAACAGTTAGCGGCCACAGGATTGGTAGATGGGGAAGTGATGACTGCTGACTGGACAAAAGCCACTCTACCCTCTTGGATTGATACCATTTGGCAGGGGGTGATTCGTCCCCAAGGTTGGTGGCAATTTGGTCTGACTGGGTTGGTTAAATCCGTCCGAGAAGTGCCGACAATTCTGCTGATGCGTTTGGCCTTTGGTACGGGTTTATGTCGTTTTGGGATGTTCCGCGCTGTTCGCGCTCAATCCCATCTGCAAGCAAGTCAGCAAGAGTCTCTTACCTCAGTTAAGTAGGGTTGAATTTTTCTGGGAAAGTCCTGGGATTTTCTCCCAAATAATTGTTAAGCTGAAGACAAAAAAAGAGCTTACCAACCTAGAATCATTGGTAAGCTTTTTGAGGTTTTTAAAGGGGATAACTAGAGGCAATCCAATTAATTATTGATCGGGTTGTGGGGAATAGTAGAAGTTTTTACCAGTGACGATCGAGCTTGGACAGATAGGCCACTTTTGATAATTTGTTTGAGAATTGGTCGGCCTAATTTGACCGCAGCTGGCAGGACAACCGCACCGATAACAATTGTTCCCAAACCAAAGAGAGCCGTTCGATCTCCTGATTCGTGATCTTCGATAATTTCTTTGAGATGAAAAGTCAGAATCGATTTATCCCAGTGAATAATCGCCATAGGTTTATCTCCTAATAAGGATGAAATTGGGTGTCAGCAGAAGGTAAAACAATAATATGTCCTCCCGTCCGAGAAATCAGACCTTGTTGCTCGAATTCATTGATGAGTCGGGTAATGCTCACTCTGGTCATCCCGACCATTTCGGCTAATTCCCGATGAGTGAAACGGATATCGATACGCTGGCCCGTTTCTGCGGGACGACCGAACTTTTGCGATAATTGAATTAGGGTTTTCAGAAAACGCAGCCTAGGACGATCGCGACGCAGGGAACAGAGCCAATGCTCAGTTTGTTGAACGTGACGACAGAGAGCCGAGGAAAGACTGCTACCCCGTTCAAGAGGAAGACAAGTAGCTTCAACGCTAGTGCAGCACTGCATCTCGTAGGGTTGAATCTGCGATAGGGGACGACCGACCACATCATTTTCTCCCCAATAGCCGAGGATGACGATTTCTCCTTCCTCATCCCACGTCATCACCTTAACCACACCGCGATTGATTAACCAAAGAGCATCCAGACGCGAGGGTAGGGGGTCACGGGGTTGAAATAGACGAGTGACGAGAGGTTCCCGCATAAGTACCACCGCTAGTAGAATTACCTTCTCCTCTAATTATTGCATTATTTTCTCAATAAAATCAACAGGGATTTTCCAGAAAAATTTCCTCGAACTGATGGGACTTACCAAAGATGAGCTTCCTTATACCCCTTATTCAAACCTGTCAACAGCCAAAGACCAAGATTTTACCTCGAAATATCCCCTCGATCGAGACTGCGAATGATCGCGATTAGCTTTCAAGCAATTGATAATTATTTGCAACTGTGTGATAATTAAGGTATGAGATTTCCCCCGTAACCATGAATAGTCCCCCCGAAAAACTCCTTTACTCCCCCCCCCTCTCCTCTGGGGAAAGACGGGAAGTCTATTATCGTCTTCTTTCCCTTGGTATTTGCTGTCAATGTCCAATGTACTCCCCCCTGACGGTGCAGATCGAGTCACCCTACGATTTAGTTCAGCTTTTGGGTGTGTTGCGTTCTCTCCATTGCTCTAGAGGGGAATTAATTCAATTATTGAAAGATTGCTGGCGCTTAGAAGTTAGTGGTGTCGATCATTAATTAGGGTTTGCTATTGTTTGACTTTTTATTGCTAATCAAAGTGTCGGTGTTTTTGACCCATTTTTTGACTCATGATAGTTTAACTACTGCTTTCGTCGGTCAATAAAAACTAGGAGTTAAATTCGGTTCGGGTAGGAAATCTACTCTAATCCCTAACTTAGCCTAAAAAAGGCAATATTGCCTCAGTTACAGGGATGGGATATTCTTCATGAATTCCTAGAGTTCCTCGTAGTTTTACCGTTTTTACTTGGGGTAAAGTCCCTAAAGCTTCCATTTCTGCTTTCGATTTTGGGGGTGCGTTTTCGGCAATAATTACTAACACTGGCAGCTTTAAACCAGCAAAATAATCGAGAAATTGCTGACGATTAGTCACTGGATCCAGTTTACCCGTTACAAAAGCAGCTGGGGCAAATCTAGCGTGAGGATGTTGAGTAATTTTATGTTTCTGGGCAATTAATTCGGGTGTTAATTTTTCCCCATCTACATAAACATGACGACTAGACATAAAACGCAGGAAAGCAGGAGTGGTATTGAGAAAATATAACCCTTCTCCTAACAGGGGAAAACGCACCATTTCCCGCAAGAAATCACGCATTTTTGGGGCGACTCCCATGGCACACAATGGCCCCAACCAGGTGGGAGCAACTAAGACTAATTTATCTAGTAAATTGGGGTAATTTTTGGCTAAATTGAGGGCATATCCCGCCGCATGACCTGCCACAATAATGGTGACTGGTTGCTTAAAAGTGGACTGAACAAAATCAATTAATAATTGTTTAAAAATAGCGGGTTCGTAGTTGAGAATTGGTCGTTCAGAATCACCAAAACCCAACCAATCTAAGCTATATACTTGAAATTTTGTCGCTAATATTTTCCCTATCCCTGCCATTTCTCCGCGACTGGAAACGGTACTAAAAGCAGGTAATAATAAAACTGGTGTACCTTGTCCTTGAATATCGTAAACAATCTCAAAAGTTTGATTTTGCCACTGCCAAGAAAATTTCTGGAGATTAGCTGCTTCTGAAGTGACCACCATAACTATTACCTCATAGTTAACTAGATTGATTCTATCTTTAATCTAACTAAGAATAATTGCTTTTACTCGCCATTGTATCATTATCAAGAGCGAGTAAATTAATCTTTAATATTTTATTAATGTCTGAAAGATTAATAAGGTACGGTTCTAAACTCCACGCAATTATTACTAGGATTATAGAGAGTGTAAACTGCTTTATTT
>NZ_JASJFF010000764.1:0-3000 GCF_030065435.1 Microcystis sp. M53603_WE2 | reverse complement strand
CGTCGCAGTTTACCCAGGGAGTAAGAGCGAGATTTTCGGGCAGAATCAGGAAAAACAGTGAAAGAATGCAGAAAATGATTCATAAATTCCAGCTAAATTCTATAAACTGCGCCACCATGCCCAGAGGAAAAATACCAGCAATTTGGTTGTGTGTTCCCTTTTCTATTGTAAGGACTCCCTGTGCAAAAAAATTTTTTCTCGAAAGGTAAGCTGCCCGCGCATTTAAATTGCTTGTTGAGATAAGGCACTCATGCAAGAGGCAAAAGGGAAAAGAGGTAATAAATAATCGGTTTTTAATAACCGGATTTAGCAGGGTGAGAGCATCTCAAACGCTATTGACAATTAGCCAATTTTGTGAACCGCTTGCTGTGTGGGCATTTCAACCCGCATTTCTCACAAAAAGTACGATCACTAACCCCCGAAGCCTTACAAAATCTGGGTTTTGACTGGGTGATCGCCTTGTAGCAAAAACGACAGTGTGTTGTTAGGATTCAACTTAAGCTCATCATCAATTAGACCTTGAAAAAAGAACAAATTTAAAATGCGTATTTTTAGGTTAATTAGTTGATAAAGTCTCAATTTTAAGTAGAGAATGAAGTCAAAAGCTTGCGATAATTTAATGATTAAAACTATTTAAAGTATGTCAAGTTTATGACTCCTAGTTCAGACCAGTCTCCACTCAATCAATTAAATTTTGGAAAACTCAATGGAAGACAAGTAATCGCTAATTTTGAGGGAGGAAAAATCACCTCAGATGCAGGAATTATTTTGATGGCAGAGTTAGACCAAAAGCTAAAAATAACGGCTCGGTTTGCCGAATGTTTTCGAGATTATCGAAATTCATCATATCTAGATTATTCAGTTCATCAACTACTCGCACAAAGAGTTTATGGGATAGTTTTGGGATATGAGGATGTCAATGATCATGATAAATTACGTCATGATCCAGCTTTAGCAATAGCATTGAAAAAACTAAATTTTATTGACTCAGCCCAAGCAAATTTAGCGGGAAAAAGTACAATTAATCGACTAGAATATTGTCCGGAAACAGTCATCAATCAAGAGAACAGTCGTTACCATAAAATCGAGCCTAACCCCAAAGAAATTGAAAAAGCTTTTGTGGACATCTTTCTAGAATCCTACAAAAAGCCACCGAAACAAATTATTTTAGACATGGATGTCACCGATGACCCAGTGCATGGAAATCAAGAGGGAGCGTTTTTCAATACTTATTATAAAGGAGTGTGTTATGCTCCTTTGTATATTTTCTGTGAGCATCATTTATTAGTAGCTAAACTCCGGTCTTCTAATGTAGAGCCTGCTGGGGGAGCATTAGAAGAATTGCAGCGAATAATCGGTATAATTCGAGAAAAATGGTCAGATACGCAGATATTAGTACGAGGAGATAGTGCCTATTCCCGTGAAGATATCATGAAATTTTGCGAAAGTCAAGCAGGAGTTGATTATGTTTTAGCAATGGCAACGAATAGTCAATTAAAATTACGAGCGACCGATGTAATTGAGAAAGCTAAGGCAGATTACGAGCAAAGACTTCAGCCAGTTACTGAATTAATGGAGACGTTATTTTCTCCCGATGAAGAGTTAGGAGAATTGGCGAAATTGGTACCAGAATCGACTTGGTATCGTTCCCTATGTTATCAAACCCAAAAATCCTGGAGCCGTTCAAGAAGAGTGGTGACAAAAGTTTGTCCTGGTAGTGAGGGCGTAAAAATTCGCCACGTTGTGACTTCTTTACCTGCATCAAAGATTCCCCCATCTAAACTTTACACTGAAAAATATTGCCCCAGAGGGGAGATGGAAAATCGAATTAAAGAGCAACAATTAGAATTATTTGCTGACCGGACTTCGACACAGACATTTGAGAGTAATCAATTAAGACTTTGGTTGTCATCAATGGCTTATGTTTTAATGCAAGCTTTTCGTCAAAATTGTTTGGCTAAAACTTCTTTTGCCAAAGCGACAGTGGGAACAATTCGCCTTAATTTCCTTAAATTAGGAGCTAGAATTACTGTTAGTGTCAGAAGAATTTTAATCGCAATTGCCAGTTCTTGTCCCTATCAAGATATTTTAGCGATAGCTTACTCTAGAATTCAAGCGATAGCGGGAACTGGATAAGTTGAAGAGTTTTCAAAGATCATTAAATAGTCTTAAAAATGGCTGCTTATAAATTCAGCTAACTTTGTCGTGAACATTTTCCCTAATTGACGGAATTTTTCCAGTAATTCAGGAATTTTTTGATTAGTTTAGTCAGATTATTCCTTGATAACTAAGCGGGTTTCTCTTATTTTTGAAAAACACCAACTTTTAACCTCCAAATTAGGTTCTTAATTCAGTTTGTGAGAAATGCGGGTTCAAGTGATACCAGTCAATCAGAATAGTTACGAAATATTCACATTTGGTCGATTTTTGCTTAACAATTGAGATGGCCAATTCTCCTCAAATATGCCTGAATCGCTCTCTGGGTAAGCAAATCACATAAAGTTGATTTTGTCAAGAATTGTTAAGATGCGCTTACCCTGCCGGATTTAGGATTACAGGTCTATAACAGGTGTATATAGCGTTTCTGATTCACAAGAGGTACATTCCTGATCCTGAACAGCTTAATCAGCAAAGGTTTAAGTGTGCCGAACAGATGCAAGAACCGCTATAATAAATTTAAGCCTAGGGCAGAAAAGTTGGGCTTGTCCTTTTCCCTAACCATAAACAGAAAAAATTCAACACCCCCAAGTAATTGACCGATTAATTTTCGGACAATGGGGTGTGCCTGGTGATGAAGACAACACAAGTAAGTTCCAATTTATCGAGTACAGATATGTCATCTCTAGAAGATTCTTTGAGTTTTGACGGAGCCTCCCCAATCACCTTTGATTTAACAGGTTCCGACGATTTAAGTGTATCGAGGGAAACTACTCCCTTGGGAGTCCTGAACTCTAACCCCTCCCCATCTACAGTCTCCTCGGAGGCCCCCACGGTTCCAGT
>NZ_JASJFF010000980.1:0-1030 GCF_030065435.1 Microcystis sp. M53603_WE2 | reverse complement strand
TGGAGGGATCGGGGGTAAAATTCAGGTACTTTTTCCCTGAAAATTAGGTAACTGACTACCTCAAAATCGGTAAAACCCTACACCCCACACCCCACACCCCACACCCTGCCCCCACCAACAAACTTTTTCAGCAGACCCTACCTAAAAATGATCGGTAAAGATGGAGTGAAGAGGATTTTAGCTGGTAAATTTTCATCGAAGAAAAAACCATTCATGCAATTTTTCTGACTTCATAGTGATTCGCCATCAATCTTGCTGCAAATTGCATACAGGCATAAATATCTTCTCGATTCAGAGAAGGATATTCTTCAAGGACTTCTTCAATAGAATCCCCTGCTCCCAAAAATTCCATAACTGTTTGCACAGGAATTCGGGTTCCAGCTATAACAGGTCTTCCATTACAAATATCTGGATGGATATGGATACGACTTTCCATTAAGGTTTTGTTACCTCTTTGATGATTTAAAGTAAGCTTATTATACCCTTTCATAGTAACAGATAAGGATGTTGGGTTTCCTTAAAATTGATCGCTGCAGCGGTAGGACCCGCATCAGGGAACGCACCCTACCAGAGCAGCGATCATACTATTCCCAAGTTAGAGTTATACCTTCTAGTTTACATACTCTCTGAATAGTTTCTAGTTTACTCTCAGTCAATTTCCCAAATAGGTGAACTCTCATTTTATGCTTGGGATAATACTGTCCATAACTCTTTATTTGCCCGATCGCTGATTTCCAGCCTTTTGTATTTTTAACTTCAATTATTTCTGTATTAGTTAAGACATCTATTCTACCTACCTTATCAATGTAAACCTCGGTTTTTCCTCCTAATTCCCCAGCCAGTTTGTCCCGATACCAAGCCTCTGTCACCTTTACAGGAGTATTTATCTCCGCAACATCTCAATAAATGCTGGTAAGGAAGCCGAAGTCAACCTAGAAAATGAACCCGCACTCGTGAGAAAGCATCGACTTAGGTTGCACTGAGGAAGAAAATCTGCTTTAACTAAGGATATGCTTCTTCCCATCGAGAG
>NZ_JASJFF010001201.1:0-2007 GCF_030065435.1 Microcystis sp. M53603_WE2 | reverse complement strand
GGGTTTGCTGAAAAAGCTTTTCCTGGGGGCAGGGTGTGGGGTGTGGGGTGTGGGGTGTGGGGTTTTACCCATTTTCAGGGGGTCAATTACCTAATTTTCAGGGAAAAAGTCCCTGAATTTTCCCCCCAATCACTCCAAAGGTCGGCACTTTTTGAGGGAAAACAAGTCTAAAAACCCTATCCAACAAGGTTTTTAGATTTATTCAGCAAACCCTAATTATTATTAGATTTCTTGCATAATTAATTTTTGAGAGTTCAAACTCACCGTTCGCTCATTTCTCGAACCGAAAATTTGATAAATTGTCTCAAACACAGTCTAGCAAACGCATTGAGCGTTCTATTCGAATATTTATTAGTACAAAAAAACCATTTGGAAGTTAACGAATTGATCAGGGTTTGAGCGAGTCAATTGGCGATCGCATTCTCGGATTTTCTGCTTACCTTATTCGCTAAAAAGCATACAGGATAAAGGTTCCAGCAATTTTAAAACCCTTCCCTTAAAAAATTAAGCGAACAATGAGTCGAAGGCTCTGCCTTAAAGTAGTATTCAGGTAGAACCTCAACAAAGCGTTCCCAGGTAGAACTTGGGAACGAGCTAAAAATCAGCCCCACATCTCTATAATTCCCCCAAAAGCCCTGAGAAACTATCAAAGAGATCGGACTGATCTGTTAAGGGAGTTCTCTTCCTTGCCACTCTTAGGATTTTTCTTAACAAAACTTAACAATTGATGGCAAAATTTTGCTTGCTTTTGTCGGCAGATTTTGGGATAATATTTTTAAAAGAGTTTATTCATAATGGTAATCTAAGCGTTTCGCTGTAAACACGACCATCCCATTATAAAACAATCATAACCCAAGCCGCTGGCAAAGTCAAGCGCTCACTCCTAATTATTTGTCGCCTAAAACTTCTAATTCCGTGGTCGGTGGGGGGGGGTTGGGGATATTAATTAAAATAACAAAGGTTGAAACCCGTGTTTGCGGGAAGCTGCGCCGATTTGTTCCATTTTAGGGACGGTAATTTGATTGCGTCCCCAGGAAAAATTAGTTTGCCAACCCTCCAACTCCAATAAAATCGCCTCAGCAAAACAGGCAAACATTTGACGAGAGGGAATATCCATATTAACGATTTTCATAATTTTCCAGTCAATATCGAGGGAATGCTCGACAATGCCGCCCTTAATCACCGAAATATCGGGGGCATTTAATACCATGCCTAAATTTTTCGGATAACCACCATCAATAATAATGCAGGGGCGCTTAAGTTTATCTAGATCAATTTCCACCCCTTTAGGCATACTAGCCACCCAAACAATGATATCAGCCAGGGGTAAAGCCTCCTCTAGGGGGAGAATTTTACCGCGTCCTAACTCCTCTTGCAGAGATTGTAAACGCTCTTGATTGCGTGCCACATAGATTAGTTCTTTTGTATCGGTTTTTTCATTTAACCAACGACAAACAGCGCTGCCGATATCTCCGGTGGCCCCACAAACCACGACGGTAGATTGAGCTAAATCGATGCCCATTTTTTCAGCGAGGGTTTCCACCTGAGTGCAGATGACGTAAGCGGTGTGGGTGTTACCGGTGGTAAAACGGCCAAAATCTAGCTCGATATTCCGCACCTGTCGATTATCTTTGAGATTAAACTCCTCGAAAATAATTGAAGAAAAACCGCCGAGTGCGGTGATATTGATATCACTTTTTTGAGCGAGTGCCATGGCATTTAGCACCTTACGAATAGCAGACTTTACCCAACGATGCGACAACATCTCCGGTAAAAAACAGGATTCGATGTATTTACCCGTGATGGTTTGTCCCGTGATGCTGGTGACATGAAAATCATCGACAATTTGCGGGGGGGCAGCACACCAAAAATCTAATCCCTGGTTAGCATATTCAGGATAACCTAGATCGTCGGCGACCGATTGGGCGTGTTCTAAACTGGTAAGATGACCTATAAGACCAAACATTGATTGTTCTTTCGTTAGACTAGATGGCACTAGATAAAAAT
>NZ_JASJFF010000844.1:0-9227 GCF_030065435.1 Microcystis sp. M53603_WE2 | reverse complement strand
CAGTAAACAGTAAACAGTGAACTGAAAACTCACATCTGATAACTGATAACTGATAACTGATAACTGATAACTGATAACTGATAACTGCCAGACAAGCCGGACAAAGTTAAGTTATATTAAGATTACTCAGAATGCGTCTCCATCCCCTTCAGAAATCTCATGACTCAACCGCAAGCACAACGCATCCTCTACGTTAGACTCCCCTGTAACCCCATTTTCCCCATCGGTGTCGTTTACCTTTCCGACCACGTTCATAAACTATTCCCCGACATCGAACAAAGGATTTTTGACCTTGGCACCGTCCCCCCCTTAGACTTTAACCAGGCACTCGATCGCTGTGTTGACGAATTTCGGCCGACCCTGCTAGTATTCTCCTGGCGGGATATTCAAATATATGCCCCCGTCGGTGGTCGCGGTGGTAATCCCCTGCAAAACGCCTTTGAATTTTACTACGCTAAAAACCCCCTAATCAAGCTGCGCGGTGCTTTAGGAGGTTTAAAGGTGACAACCGCCTACTACGGCGAATTATGGCGCAATCAGGGACTAATTCGCCGCGGGTTGCAGCAGGCCAGAAAATACCATCCCGAAGCGCGAGTTATCGTCGGGGGTGGTGCCGTCAGTGTTTTCTATGAACAACTAAAAACCAAACTGCCCACAGGAACAATTGTATCAGTGGGAGAAGGGGAAACCCTGCTAGAAAAATTCCTCTCCGGCCGGGACTTTAGCGATGAACGTTGTTATGTCGTCGGAGAAACCACACCCCGGCCGCGTTTAATCCACGAATCCCCCACCCCGTTGCAAAAATCCGCTTGTAACTACGACTACATCGCCAGTATTTGGCCAGAATTTTCCTACTATTTCCAAGAAAACGACTTTTATATCGGGGTACAAACCAAGCGCGGCTGTCCCCATAACTGCTGCTACTGCATCTATACCGTCGTCGAAGGGAAACAAGTACGCATTAATCCCGCGGATGAAGTAGTTAAGGAAATGCGCCAATTATACGACCGCGGCATTCGCAATTTCTGGTTTACCGATGCCCAATTTATCCCCACCAGAAAATTTATC
Organism: Microcystis sp. M53603_WE2; assembly: GCF_030065435.1. Lineage (NCBI taxonomy): Bacteria > Bacillati > Cyanobacteriota > Cyanophyceae > Chroococcales > Microcystaceae > Microcystis > Microcystis sp. M53603_WE2. The sequence goes on along the minus strand of NZ_JASJFF010000844.1, from coordinate 8,159 downwards.
AACGACGTGGAAGAACTATTAGAAAAAATTCTCGCTTCTGGGATGAAAGATATCCGTTGGGCTGCCTATATTCGTGCCGATAATCTCACTCCGAAACTGTGCGATTTAATGGTAAAAACAGGCATGAACTACTTTGAAATTGGTATCACCAGTGGTTCTCAGGAATTAGTCCGCAAAATGCGGATGGGCTATAATTTGCGGACAGTTCTGCAAAATTGTCGGGACTTAAAAGCGGCCGGTTTTAATGATCTGGTTTCGGTAAATTATTCCTTTAATGTTATTGATGAAACCCTGGAAACTATTCGTCAAACTATCGCCTATCATCGGGAATTAGAAAATATTTTTGGAGTCGATAAAGTGGAACCAGCCATCTTTTTTATCGGACTACAACCCCACACCCATCTAGAAGAATACGCCTTCAAAAAAGAAATTATTAAACCCGACTACGATCCCATGAGTTTAATGCCCTGGACAGCCAAAAAACTGCTCTGGAATCCCGAACCTTTGGGGTCATTCTTTGGCGAAGTTTGTCTGCAAGCATGGCGACAAAATCCCGATGATTTTGGACGAGAAGTGCTGAAAATTTTGGAAGCAAGACTAGGGAAGGCCGATTTAGAATCCGCTTTAACCGCACCGATAGAAACTAAGAAAAAAGTCTTAACTCCTGCTTAAAAATTAATTTTAGTCAATCCCAAGGCGGCAATTAGCGTTACCATGAGTCTGAAATCAGGAGATCATTGAAATCCCTTTACCGGTAACTGCAAAATGACCGACCATCGCCCCCATTGGCTAGAATTAGCGGAATATATCGCCCTAGGATTAACCCTGCTTACCCTTATCGCCATGGGTGCGGAGTTTTTGCCTTTGTTCCTCCTGGTAGTGACTTTCGGGTTGAATATTCTCAATCGTCTCCGAGAAAGAACCAGGCAACGTCAACGCTTAACCGAAATGACTGGTGATTTACAGAGTCAGTGGGAAGAAGAAAAAGAAGCTTTATCAGCACAAATACAGTCCCTCAGTCCTGCGGTGGCCAGCGATAACGCCCGTGCGGTCGCAACGCGCTCGCTACGCGAGATCGCAGAATTAGAGGAGAATATTCTCGTCCTCGAACAGTCCCACAATCAAATTATTCAATATATCAACCGTAACGGGCTGCTGGAACGCATCGAACATCTGGAAAAATCCTACAGTCGCTTACACAGAGATATTTTGCCGCTTAACGAAGAATCGGCGGATATTCCCGCCACAAAAGCGGAAAATGAGCCACAAATCACCCTACCTACCCTTAATTTAACTCCCACTTCCCCCCCCGTCGATATACCCCATTGGCACTATTATCGCCGTCTGGCCGCCCATCGGGAAATGATTACAGCGATCGCAATTACCGAGGATCAACAGTTTTTAATTAGCGTTAGTTGGGATCGTACCCTAAAAATCTGGGATTTTGCGAGGGGAACCCTGATTAATACGGTGGAAGCTCACGATCAGGGCATTTTAGCCCTAGCAGTGACTGGAAACGGCGATTATCATCTAGCGACGGGAGGATTCGATCAAACCGTTAAATTATGGACTTTAGCCGGCGATGGCAGTAGTCTGGAATTAAATCAAATTTTCCTCGGTCATCTCGGTTCGATTCACGGCCTAGATTTTGCCCCCCGTTGGCATTTTTTGGTTAGTGGTAGTTACGATCAAACCCTAAAACAGTGGAATTTAGAGCAGGAAACCGAAGAATTTAGCTCCTATGACAGTCTGGGGGCAATTTATGCCCTAGCAGTGGCTCCTAATCAAGATTTTATCGCCGCAGCTGGAGGTGATGGCACTGTCACCCTCTGGCAATTGGGATCGGGAGCAAAAATCGCCGTCCTATCCGGTAACGTTTCTTCGGTGCAGAGTCTGGCGATCGCTGCCGATGGTCAGATTATTGCCGCCGGTTGTGTGGATGGGACAGTGAAAATCTGGCAATACGATCGAGAGAAAAGCGGTCATTTTGCGCCAATTCGGGTGATCAATGCCCATAATGGTCAGGTGACAAGCTTGGTATTTGCAGAGGAAGGTCAATGGTTATTTACCGGGGGAACCGACGGAGAGATTAAAATCTGGTTAGCCAATTCTCAACAGGCGATCGCAACTCTCAGCACCGACAATGGGCGATCGTCGCCGATCTCCAGTTTAGTTCTCAGCCCCGATTATTGTCACCTAGCAGCGGCTGCGGCCGACGGTAGCATCACCATCTGGGAAAATATCACTTAATGGTCGATCGAACTGGAAAAATTGTATAATGTAATGTCCCGGACTCGGTCAGGCCAGTTTGACCCCAAGAAAAAGTGACTGAGTTAACCGTCGTTTCTGCCTAATAGTTGTCATCGGGGCATCGAGAACGCGCGAGCGATCGCTTATCCCAGATCATCACCCATAGTAAAAAATTCAGAATGAAGACTCCAACAGATCAAAGATTTGATTACGTCAAAATCGGTTTAGCGTCCCCCGAAAGAATTCGGCAATGGGGAGAAAGAAACCTGCCTAACGGTCAAGTCGTCGGAGAAGTAACCAAACCAGAAACGATCAACTATCGGACTCTCAAACCGGAAATGGATGGGTTATTCTGCGAGAAAATTTTTGGCCCCTCGAAGGACTGGGAATGTTGGTGCGGTAAATACAAACGCGTCCGTCACCGGGGAATTGTCTGTGAACGTTGCGGGGTGGAAGTTACCGAGTCGCGGGTACGTCGTCATCGCATGGGTTTTATCAAATTAGCTGCCCCCGTCACCCACGTTTGGTATCTCAAAGGTATTCCCAGCTATCTCAGTATCCTGCTCGATATGCCCCTGCGGGACGTGGAGCAAATCGTCTATTTTAATGCCTATGTGGTTCTCGATCCGGGTAATGCCGGCAATCTTAGTTATAAACAACTCCTCAGCGAAGATCAATGGTTAGAGATCGAAGAAGAAATCTACGCGGAGGATTCGGAATTAGTCGGCATTGAAGTGGGTATCGGGGCCGAGGCTATCCAAAGACTCTTACAGGAAATTAACCTGGAAGAAGAAGCGGAAAGACTGCGGACGGAAATTGTCGAAAGTAAAGGGCAAAAACGGGCAAAATTAATTAAACGTCTCCGGGTAATCGATAACTTTGTCGCCACGGGTTCTCAGGCAGAATGGATGGTTTTAAGCGTAATTCCCGTGATTCCTCCCGATTTACGCCCGATGGTGCAGTTGGACGGCGGCCGTTTTGCCACCTCTGACCTGAACGATCTCTACCGTCGGGTGATTAACCGCAATAACCGTTTATCCCGTCTGCAAGAAATTCTCGCCCCCGAAATTATCGTCCGTAACGAAAAACGGATGTTACAGGAGGCCGTCGATGCTTTAATTGATAACGGTCGTCGCGGTCGCACGGTGGTGGGGGCCAATAATCGCGCCCTGAAGTCTTTATCGGATATTATCGAGGGTAAACAGGGGCGTTTCCGTCAAAATCTCCTCGGTAAACGGGTTGACTATTCGGGACGTTCGGTTATCGTTGTCGGTCCGAAGTTGAAGATCTATCAATGCGGTTTACCCCGGGAAATGGCGATCGAATTGTTCCAACCCTTCGTTATCCATCGTTTAATTAAATTAGGCATCGTCAATAATATCAAGGCGGCCAAGAAAATGATCCAACGGGGGGATGCCAATGTTTGGCACGTCTTGGATGAAGTGATCACGGGACACCCGGTGATGTTAAACCGCGCCCCTACCCTGCACCGTTTGGGCATTCAAGCGTTTGAACCGATCCTAGTGGAGGGCCGGGCGATTCAGTTACATCCCCTCGTCTGTCCCGCTTTTAACGCTGACTTTGACGGGGACCAAATGGCCGTACATATTCCCCTCTCCCTGGAAGCACAATCGGAAGCGCGATTGTTGATGTTAGCTTGTCATAATATTCTCTCACCGGCGACCGGTCGCCCGATTGTTGCCCCTTCTCAGGATATGGTTTTGGGTTGTTATTATCTCACGGCCGAAAATCCCAAGGCCCAAAAGGGTGGGGGTCGTTATTTCGCCAGCATGGATGACGCTATTCGCGCTTTTGATCAGGGATTGGTGGATCTACACGCTTCCGTGTGGTTGCGTTTACCTGTCGGAGAAAAGGTGAAAACCAATAAACCCGATGAGGAAGTCCTGGAAACGGAAACTCTCCCCGATGGCAGCATCTGGAAATATTATCGGGAACGCAAAACCCGCGAGAAGGATGGTCAGATAATTTCTCAGTATGTGCGTACTACTGTAGGGCGAATTATCTACAATAAGACGATCCTAGAAGCTTTAGTAGTCTAGAGAGAGATTAGGTTAGGGTGGGCAATGCCCACCTTAATTTTTAGGCTAAAGCGGCAATACATTCTATTTCCACTAGCACATCTTTGGGAAGACGGGCCACCTCCACACAGGCCCGGGCCGGGGCGGTTTCCGGGGGGAAATAACGGGCATAAACTTGATTCATCGCCCCGAAATTGGCTAAATCCGAGAGAAAGACGGTAGTTTTCACCACATTTGACCAATTAGCCCCAGCAGCGGTTAAAATGCCCTCTAGATTGGCCATAACTTGTTCGGTTTGGGCGCTAATTTCCCCGGAGACGATTTCACCCGTGACGGGATCTAGGGGAATTTGTCCCGCAACAAAGAGAAAAGGACCAGGAGCGGCGATCGCTTGATTATAGGGACCCACAGGGGCCGGAGCTTTATCAGTACGGATGACCTGATTATTCATGGGCAGGATAGTTAAAAAAGATGACATTGAATCAATTGAATATTTTCCCAGTTTTTCGATCGCTTGTAGTTAATTTTCGCCGGTTAGGGGGTTTAATTTTGACTGATTGTCTTTGTCGAAGGTGCGCTAAAAGCGATTGTACGAGAAATAAGTCAACACTTATGACGCTGCAATTCTGCATCTAAGTAGCTGGTTATAATTAAATTAAAAATGGATTTTAGGTTCGATCCCCCCTGCCCCCCTTGATAAGGGGGGTGCCGATAGGCGGGGGGATCTGAAAGTTTTTAATACCTACCTACTTAACTCTGTTAACAAAGCATATATTCTATCAAAATTATATTTAGTTTCAGAAGGAGCATCATAGGTTGTCAAAGTACCTTTAGTATGACTATGAGCCGCTAGATTGCGACTTTTCTTTAGATTACCAAGATAACCTTTTAAAGTACTAATTTTATCAGTTTTTTCTGACTTTTTTTCGATTTTTTCTAATGTTGCTAAACCAATAACTATCATCAACATTTTTCTAAAAGCTTCATATTGAAAGTTAGAGTTAGGCTTAATAATCTCGTCTTTGATGAATTTTTGGTTAGCTGGGGACTTTAAGCATCGTTTAGCACATCTTAAAACTATATCATCCACGGTAAATGAAACTAATTTACCAAAAGAAACTTTCCCAGTTGATTGTCCTTTTAGCCAAGAACAGGTTTTAAATTGGGATTATTTTCCTGAAAATAGCTTTTGAAAAATGGATATAAGTAGGGAGGCACAATTGTTTGTAGGATGGGTTAACGGTAGCGTAACATGAGCGGGCGTTGGGTTTCATGCTTCAACCCAACCTACGTTCTTTTGAACAATAGCAGTTTTATGATAAAATTGCCCTGCTATCAAGACTGATTTTTTTCTTGCCAAACAGCTAAGGCCATTTGATGAACAAATCGCCAAGGTAGATGATGCTGACGGGCAATTGCGGCACAATCTTCGTATTCTGGTTGTACGGTAATCGGTTGATTAATTGACTCTTTGTAGGCAACTTTTAGCCGAATTTGTCCATAGACAGTATCGATCGATTGTATCTCTCTTTTTAAGATTGATCGCTCTTGAATCGTCCTTCTAATGCCTAAAGTTGTGGTTTCCTGAAAGATCATATTTTCACAAATAGCAATTTTATCCAAGGCACAAATTACTGTCAAAAGTATTCCCAAACGGGATTTTTTCATAGTAATTGCTTGACTAAATACATCCAAGGCACCCACTTGTAATAAAGACTCACTTAAGTAGGCGATCGCTTGCGGATTTAAGTCATCAATTTGAGTTTCTAAAACTGCCACGGTTTCGCTTTCATCTAGCTTTTCTGATTCTTTTTTCCCTAACCAAAGTCGGACAAGATTGGGAATCGGTAAATCTTTTGTCCCTGCTCCTAAACCGACCTTTTCTAACTGCATTTTCGGCGGTTTACCGAAACTTTTAGCTAAAGTTGTCACAATAGCTGCCCCCGTGGGTGTTACTAACTCTGCTTCGATGCCATTACTATAAATTGGTACTTGTCGCCGACTGAACATTTGTACTACTGCTGGCACGGGAACCGGTAAACGACCATGGGCGGCCTGAACTGTACCGCCGCCGGTGGGTAGAGAAGAACAGTATAATTCACTCACCGATAGCCAATCCAAACCCAAACAAGTCCCGACGATATCGATAATGGCATCGGTTGCCCCCACTTCGTGAAAATGCACTTTTTCCGGTGCGATCCCGTGAACAGCCCCTTCTGCGATCGCAAGTTGTCGAAAAACCGCTAAACTCCATTCTTGGACTTTCTGGGGTAAATTTGCCTGTTTAATTAAATTTTCAATCTCCGGTAAATGGCGAGCGGGGGTATGATGGTGATGGTGGTGATGATCAGAGGACTTCTCGGCAGTGACATCGACGTGAATCTTAGTGGCAATTTGACCGCGACGATGCACTTTTTCGGCCTTTAACTGATATTCATCCTCGATTCCTAAAGTTTTTAGTTGTGCAATCAGGTATTCTAAGGGGACTCCTAAATCTACTAATGCCCCTAAACACATATCCCCGGCGATTCCCGTGGGACAATCCCAATAGGCGACGATTTTGCTATCATGGCTACTATTTACTCTCTCCATCCCGAAAATCCCCAGCAACGTTCTATCCAAGAAATCTGTCATGCCCTTAAAAATGGGGCAATTATGCTTTATCCTACCGATACTGTCTATGCGATCGGTTGCGATCTCAATGTGAAATCCGCCGTCGAACGAGTTCGCCAAATCAAGCAACTATCTAATGATAAACCCTTGACGTTTCTCTGTTCTTCTTTGTCGAATATTTCCGAGTACGCAGTGGTCAGCGATTATGCTTATAAGATTATGCGACGAGTTATACCCGGTCCCTACACTTTTCTCTTACCGGCGACTAAATTAGTGCCGAAAGTGGTGATGAATCCGAAGCGGAAAACCACTGGTATCCGGGTTCCCGATCATGTTATCTGTCGCACTATTCTCGAAACCCTAGAAAATCCCATTATCTCTAGTTCTGCTCATCTTCCCGATCAGGAGGGGGATTTTCCCACCAAGGGATTAGAAACCGCTAGGCTATTCGATGCCCTCGATCATATCGTTGATTTAATTATCGAAGATGGTTCGGCTCCCGGTTCGGAAGTGTCAACAATTGTTGATTTTACCAGCGATCAACCGGATATCGTGCGTCAGGGTTTGGGTTGGCCGGAATTACAACAATGGTTATAACGAAGGCAAAAGGCAAAAGGCAGGGGTCAGTATTCAGGAGACAGGAGACAGGAGATAGGAGATAGGAGATAGGAGATTTTTTTTATTTATTCTTCCCACACCCCACTTCCCCACTTCCCCACACCCCACACCCCACTGATAACTGATAACTGATAAGTGTATCGGTTATTGCGACTTTTTGTTTCCTGAAAACCGCCTTGTGGAAGTCAAGTTAGTTGCTTAAGATAGAGGTAATCGCAGTCAGAGAAAACCTCTCAAGGAAATTATTACTATGGCTTTCACTCTTTATTCTCCCTTCCTCGAAATTAATTCTGTTCAACGTCAAATCGATCAACTTTTTCAAGAAGTATTACCGACAACTTCATCGGTATCTCGTCCCCCGGTGGAAATCTCTGTTAATGAGGATTCCGTGCAATTGAAAATCGAATTACCCGGTGTGGATATTAAAGATATCGATGTGGAGGTTAGCAAACAAATGGTGGCTATTAATGGGCAACGTCAACGCCCTGCCGAGGTGGAAAACAGCGAATTTTATTATGGTAAATTTAGTCGCTTGATTACCCTACCAGTGGAGGTGCAAAATAGCCAAGTTACCGCTAACTATCAAGACGGTATTCTTTATCTCACCCTCCCGAAAGCGGTGGCAGAAAAAAATAAAGT
>NZ_JASJFF010000743.1:0-1321 GCF_030065435.1 Microcystis sp. M53603_WE2 | reverse complement strand
TATAATCACCGTAACAACAATTCAGATCGTAGGGATAATTCCGTAAGGATAATTCCGTAAGGATAATTCCGTAGGGATAATTCCGTAGGGATAATTCCGTAGGGATAATTCCGTAGGGATAATTCATGAATTATCCCTACTCAGGAATGCTTTGTTTAATGCTTGTCGGGGAGAGAAATTTTCCGTGTTCATACCTTTATCCCTATTCCTACCCATCCCGGTTTTGGAGTCTATTTTTTTCTCTCTTATCTTCCCTCAAAAACCCTATATATATGGGCGCACGGATTCCCATTATACATAAAGTCTAAAGCAAGTCTCGCCATTTGTCAAGGGTTTTGAGAAAATCTCCCCACTTCCCAAGATGTGAGGGAAATTGCCAGTAAGTTTGCAGGGGTAGAAAGGTTAAAGGAAGCGGTCCCAACGCGCTCGCTACGCGAGACCGAGCAGTTACAATTATTGTTATCTTCAGCTTAATCTTATTTTACTAAATAGCCAAAAACTAAAATAAGATTCCTATTTATTGTCCTGACAAGGAGATGAATAAATGAATAACTTTTCTGATAAACCCCATCGTCGTTCCTTAAGATTATCTCACTATGATTATTCTCAATCGGCTGCATATTTTGTGACAATCTGTATTAAAAATAGTGAAAATTTATTAGGGGACATACAAGATAACGTCATGAATCTTAATCAATTTGGTCAAGTTGTTAAGGATATTTGGCATAGTTTAGATACTCGTTATAAAGAAGTTATTTTAGATGAATTTGTGATTATGCCTAATCATATTCACGGAATAATATTTATTGATAACCCATTAGAGATAATTCATGAATTATCTCTACCAGAGGAAAGGCGAAAAATGTTGTTACCTAAAGTGGTTGGTTATTTTAAAATGAATAGTGCTAAACTGATTAATCAATTGCAGAGTACTCAAGGTCAATCGGTTTGGCAAAAGAATTATTATGAACATATTATCCGTGATGAGGTTTCCTTAACGAAAATTAGAGAATATATTGTTAATAATCCTTTAAAATGGCATCAAGATATCGAAAATCAGCAAGTCAAACCTAGTCAGGAGGAAGTTCAGTTTTGGCAAAGCTTCGGTAGAAAGGATTTATAATCACTGTAACAACAATTCCTATCGTAGGGATAATTCCGTAGGGATAATTCCGTAGGGATAATTCCGTAGGGATAATTCATGAATTATCCCTACTCAGGAATGCTTTGTTTAATGCTTGTCGGGGAGAGAAATTTTCCTTGTTCAGACCTTTATCCTTGTTCCTACCCACCCCGATTTTTGAGTCTATTTTTTTCTCTC
>NZ_JASJFF010000826.1:0-12895 GCF_030065435.1 Microcystis sp. M53603_WE2 | reverse complement strand
TAGGGCTTGCTGAAAAAGTTTTTCGGTGGTGGCAGGGTGTGGGGTGTGGGGTGTGGGGTGTGGGGTGTGGGGTTTTATCGATTTTCAGGTGGTCAACTACCTAATTTTCAGGGAAAAAGTACCTGAATTTTCCCCCTGATCACTCCCAGTCCTGGACTTTTTGATTGACAAAAAGTCTAAAAGTTTTACCCAACAAGGTTTTTAGATTTATTTCAGCAAACCCTAAATAGAAGTTTCCTATTACTGTTGACTGATCACTGAAGAAAGATTACCAGTAACTGCGTTTACCATTGGGCATAACTGTTAACCAATTGGTTTTTGCCAGGGCGATTTGTTCTTGAGTTACTTGGGCATCAGAGAGATTAGCCCCGCAAAGATTAGCATCTTTGAGATTAGCGTAGCGAAGATGGGCGCCGGTGAGATTAGCCCCGCGTAAATCGGCCTTTTCTAGGTCTGCATAACCGAGATAGGCATTATTTAAATTGGTACTTTTGAGAATAGCTTGACTGAGATTAGCCCGGCCCAGATCCGCATTGGACAGATTTGCCCCTTGTAAATTAGCTCCTGTTAATTTGGATTGACAGAAATTGACGCCCAAAAGTTTGGCTTTGGCCAGATTGAGATTTGGTAATTCCTCTTGGGCGAAATTGCGCCGGCCGTTATTGTAAGCATCGAGAATCGCTTTTTCATCTAAGCGGGGTTTTTTCTTCAGTAAGGTTAGCTCTGTGCTGCTGCGGGCTTGACTTTTAGTCAATACATTTGTATTAGACAGTGAAAAAGCCATCTGTCCCCCCAGCATATTATCTGGAGAGGCCTCTGGATTTTTATTTTTGGGACGAAATTTAGACTTGAGAGGGACAGAAACGGAGGAAGTGGCTATCGAACCTGAATCTTGTCGGGGGGGCTGGGAAGTAACCATTGGAGCGGCGATTAAACTTTGGGCTAGACTATCGGCATAAGCCGTCATGTCTAAAGCATCCATTACCTCTTGGGCGGATTTGTAGCGATGACGGACAGAGACTTCCAGCATTTTTTTCAGGACTTTAGCAAACTGGGGACTCACCTTGACTAATTTTTCCCAGAGTAATTCACCTGTATTAATATCAACTTCGATCGCTTTAGGAGATTTGCCCGTGAGTAGATAGAGACAGGTAGCTCCCACCGCGTAGATATCACTAGCGTAAACGGGACGCATGGCCATCTGTTCGGGGGGGGCAAAACCTTGGGTACCCACGGCAAAATTAGTGAAAGCGGTTTGAGAATCGGCATTGGCCATGACGCTATTAACTGGATTTTTGACAGCCCCGAAGTCAATCAGAACCAATTTTCGGTCTGTTTGCCGACGAACTAGGTTAGCGGGTTTGATATCCCGATGAATTACCTTTTGCTCGTGGACATATTTCAAAATCGGCAAGAGTTCACTTAAAAACTGTTTGACTCCCGCTTCGCTAAACGGTCCGCGTTTTTTGACCTCTTGGTGCAGGTTATGACCTTTAACGTATTCTTGAACTAGATAAAACTGTTGATTATCTTCAAAATAGTCCAATAATCGGGGAATCTGCGGATGAACTCCCAGTTTTGCCAAGGTGGCCGCTTCTCGATCAAAAAGTTCCCTCGCCATGCGAAAAACATTAGCATCTTGAGGGGGAGGTTGCAGTTGTTTGACCACACAGAGGGGCTTATCTGGTAGGGACAGATCCGATGAAACAAAAGTTGCCCCAAACCCACCTTTCCCCAAAATGCGTAGGGTTTGATAGCGGTCGTGCAGAAGAAGTTTTGAACCGCAACTCTCGCAGATTAACGCTGTCGGGGCGTTTTTCGGTTGAGTACAGTTGGGATTAAGGCAGTAGGTCATCTAGAATCACCAATTGACCGATACTTTTTTACTAACACACCTTAACAATGCACTTTAAGAGATTCTCCTCAAGGGGGGTATCTCCCAAAGTCTAAAGCCAGAGGCCTCAGACAATCAAAGCGCCTGTAACGCCTTTTTTGTTTGACGCTCCCCGCTCTAAAAAGACGGGGATTCTTCGTTCATTGAGTCTCCGTTAGCAAGCAGGATTTCTCCAACCAACCAAGAGGGAATCTCTCCCGAAGCGTTTAAAGTTTGCGTGCGCCCCACGCTACTTAATCCCTTTTGCAAGATGTTTAAAGCGGCGTTTCTGTCTCGACAATCTGTATATCCACAATGAGGACAAACATGGGTTCGAGTAGATAGCGACTTTTGGACTTTTTGTCCACAATTAGAACAATTTTGAGACGTATTATGAGGTGAGACAGCTATAGTTAACTTGCCGTATTTGTCCCCAAAATACTCTAGCCATTGCCTAAAAACAGACCATCCTGCATCGGTTATCGACTTCGCTAAATGACGATTCTTGACCATGCCTTTGATATTCAAGTTTTCATAGGCGATTAAGTCGTTAGACTTAACTAAACGGAGTGCCACACTCTTGACAAACTCTTCTCGTTGCCTACTTACTCTTAAATGTTTCCGAGCATATCGCTTTCTAGCTTTGTGATAATTACGAGATTGTTTTTTACCCTTACGGTATTTCTTTGACTTTTTTTTATTTAATCGGTTTAGTTGTTTTTCAGCTTTTCGATAGTAGTTCGGACAATCAATTTGATGGCCTTCGCTATCTACTAAGAAAAACTTTAATCCCACATCAATCCCAGTGGCTTTCTGGGAAGGTGTTAAAGGCTTAACCGTGTCTCTGGGGTCTAATTTAATGCAGAACTGCACATAGTAACCATCGGCACGATTAAGGATTCTTACCCGTTTAATCTGGTCTGGTTGATAGTAATTAATATCTCTAGAGCCAATCAGTTTAAGAGTGCCAATACCTTTTTTGTCTGTAAAGGTAATATGGCGTTTATCTTTTGATAGCTTCCATCCAGATACTTTATACTCAACAGAACGGGAATGTTTTTTAAACTTAGGGTAGTTTTTCTTTCCTTTAACTTTATTTTGGCAATTATCGTAAAACCGAGTAATTGCCCGCAAGGTTCTTTCTACGGCAGTCTGGCAAGCATGGGAGTTTAAATCATCAACAAATTTAAACTCTTTCCTTAATGCTGTGTTGTATCGAAATAACTCTGTTTTGCCAACACCCTGATTATCCATCCAATAACGCAGGACTTTATTCCGAACAAATTGGGTTGTCCGTATTGCCTCATTAATGGCTTCTATCTGATTAGGTTTTGGCTTAACCTTGTATTCTAGTACAAACATTTTGACATTGCTCGATCGAGTATCAACATCTTAACACAAAATTCCTTAAGTTGACAATACATATTTAAGCGGAGGGCGGGGCTTGTACCCAAATTTTCGGTCAACTAATGTTAGCTTTTCTTGACAATTAATCATCCCTCATCACTTTTTCACTTTTATCAAAGCGGCCCGGGCCTGTTCGCGGTCATCGAAAGGGATTTTTTCCGTCCCCAAAATTTGATAATCTTCGTGACCTTTACCGGCAATAATTACTCCGTCTCCCGGTTGCGCTGCTTGAATAGCGGTGTCAATGGCCAAAGCGCGATCGCTAATTACCTGCACGGTAATTTCTGGGGGAATGCCAGCGACGATATCCTGAAGGATTCGTTCGGGAGACTCTGTGCGGGGATTATCGGAGGTAACTATGGCTAAATCTGCTAATTCTGCGGCTATTTTACCCATTAACGGTCGTTTTGTCCGATCTCGATCGCCGCCACAACCAAAAACACAAATCATCCGACCAGAAATAAAGGGACGTGTTGCTTTTAAAACATTCTCTAAACTGTCGGGAGTATGGGCATAATCAACAATGACGCTGATATCTTGGTCGTGAGCGGTGCTAACCCGTTCCATCCGCCCCGGTACTCCTGAAAACTGGGGAATTTGAGCGATTACTGTCCCTAAATCTACACCACATTCTAACACTGCCGCCACCGCCGCTAAGAGGTTAGCTAGATTATATTGACCCACCAGAGGAGAAGCAAAGGCTATTTCTCCTTGGGGAGTCACCATCACCCCTTGAACTCCCGTGGGTTGATAGTGTAAATCTTTAGTATAAAAATCGGCACGAGCATCGGACACACTATAGGTTAAAACCTGTTGGGGAGACAGGGAGGCCGCTAAACGTTGACCATATTCATCATCAAGGTTAATAATCGCCTTACCTTGCAGATAATCGGGACTAAATAATTTAGCTTTAGCGGCAAAATAATCCTCCATATCGAGGTGATAATCGAGATGGTCTCTGGTGAGATTGGTAAACACCGTCACGGGAAAAGTACAACCCTGTACCCGTCCCTGGGCCAGTGCATGGGAACTAACTTCCATGACGGCGATTTCATTGCCGGCGCTCACCGCTTTGGCTAAACTGGCTTGTAACTCGTTAGCGAAAGGGGTGGTATGATTAGCGGTTTCTTGGAATCCTTGCCAACGGGTGTAAAGAGTCCCGAATAAAGCGGTGGGAATCTCTGCTTGGCTGAGAAAATATTCAATTAAATGGGTGGTGGTGGTTTTGCCGTTGGTTCCCGTCACACCGATTAATTTTAGGGTAAGGGCCGGATAATGATAGAATTTAGCAGCGATCGCAGCAGCGGCAGTAACTAAATCTGCCACAACCATTACCGAAGCATCCTCCGGGGGGGGAAATTTAGCTGCGGCTGCCGGGGAGATAATCGCCGCTACGGCCCCGGTTTCCAAAGCGGAACGCCAAAATTCGCCCCCATCGACGCGAGTACCGGGTAAACCGATAAATAAATCTCCCGGTTGACAAGCATGGGAATTAGTAGAAATTCCTGTAATCTCGGTAATAGAAGCGATAGGAGAAGAAATCGGGGAAACCAGAGGGATAGTTGTTAAAAGTTCTTGTAGTTTCATAGTCAGGATTGAATCTAAGGATTGCTGCTTTTAGATTAGCCGATCATCGAAGAGGTTCCTAGTCCGAAATGGGAAGTGGGGGTGTGGGGAAGTGGGGTGTGGGGAAGTGGGGTAGTGGGGTAGTGGGGAAGTGGGGAAGTGGGGTAGTGGGGTAGTGGGGTAGTGGGGTAGTGGGGTAGTGGGGAAGCTGTCTCATCACCCTATCACCCTATCACCCTATCTCCTGCCTTTTGCCTTTTGCCGACCGGCTCCTGATATCTGCGATAAGCTAAAAAAAACAAGGCTATAGCTTGTCAACTATTGACGATTTTCTGCTGACTATTTTCGGGATATTTATATGCAATTCGTCGATTTTCTGGCTCTCATTCATCCTGTCCTAGGGATAGTGGTCGTTTTCCCTATTATCGGCCTCGTAGTTAACTTTGCTTGGCAAACCCGTCAACGTCGCTTAGAAACCAATGCGGGAAATAAAAGTAAAATTCCCCCAGTGGTCGGGCCAGAACATCTACGCTTAGGCCGCTGGTTAACGGGTACAGTGGTAGGGGTTAACCTGTTAGCACTAGCTTACTCGGTCGTTTACGGGTTTAATGGTTTTGTCGATCAACAAAAAGAGGGAAAATTAGACTCCTTTCAGGTCTTTTTTGTGATTTTGATGTTTTTTGTCACCATTGCCTCTTTGGTCTGTCTCTACCGCGCTAGACAAGGCCTCTGGCGCGGAATTTTTGCCACCTTGACTGGCATGGGTTTAATTATTATCGGTGCTCAGGATGGGGTCTGGCGACTCTCGGCCCAATGGTACTGGTCCCACTACTATATCGGCATGGCGGCATCATTACTGATGATTTTCTCTCTGGCCATTGTCGAAGATATCTATAAAGACCGTTCCCATCGTTGGCGCATCGCCCATACAATTCTCAATTGTATTGCTCTGGCTCTCTTTCTGGGACAAGCCATGACCGGTTCCAGGGATTTGCTGGAAATTCCCCTCAGTTGGCAAAAACCGGCAATTTATCGCTGTGATTTCGCCAATAAAACCTGTCCTGAACCGAAATCCTCAACCCCCCCCACCAACCCGATAAGTTAAACTTTTTTAGGGACTGGGAGAGGGTGAAGCAGTCGGGAAATAATCACACATAGATTCACCCGGAAGGGTATCGATGGGTTCCTCACACCAATTGGCAATCTGACCAAGTCGGGGAAATTGGGGTTTCAGGTCATAGATTAATTCAGTCCATTCTACCCCTTGGGTAACAGCTACAGCACCGCTACTTGAGAGACAGCCTGAAATTTGGCCCCAATTTTTACCCCAGGCAGCACCGATAAAAGTACCATTATCGGTTTTACCGAGGGAATAGTCAGGAGCAAAGATAAACGCTTGTAGTGTTTGGTTTCCTTTCAGACAAATTTGCGGATTGGCGGAACCTAATCCATTATCGGCATAAATCTGTAGATTGCCCGGTTTACAGCCAGTCACACTACCACAATCGTGTTCGATCGCACCGTTAATGTTACCTTTAACATAGAAAACTACCCGGTCCCCCGCAGTAATGGTAATCTTCTCGCCATCATCCAAGTCGATATCATCAAAGATATACTCGTACACTCCGCTGGGAGATGCTGTGTCTCCCGTTCTGGGAAAAGTTTCAGAACTGGTAAGGTCTCCTAGGCTTGGAATACCGGTGGGAGTCTCCGGTAAATTGGGGAAAAACACACCGACAAATTGTGCCGTGTAGGGGGGATTGAGTGCGGGTGTGGGCTGTTGAATCTTAGTTTGGTTAATATTACATTCTGGGCTTTCCACCTTCTCCACCACATCCCCTTGAAATATAGCATCACCTTCCACCGTTCCCTCACTTATCCATAAAGCTGGGACCGTGGTGCGGTTAAATGCGTGGTGAGGGGCATCAAGAATAGGGATAGTTACCACCACGCGGTTACGGGAGGCGGCATTATCGTCACTATCTCTATCGATAGTAATGTTAGTTATGTCTGTTGCGGCACTTTTGCGGGAAAGTCCTTCGAGGGTGAGAACTCCCATGCCAGTATCAATACGATAATTGTATTCAACCACGCGATAATAACTATTATTACCGAGATCAACCCATTTATCTGCGCTCAAATCTCTTAATTCATTGATTTTTTTCTTCAAGGTAACAGCATCGTTGGGATTACTACAGGAGGGGGCGGCGTCGACTAATTTTTTTAAATGTTTTTGTAAATCGGTGGGATCAGTATCCACATCATATCTGGCGTTCTGCCAACAATCGCCGGAAGTACAATTCCTATCAACCGTCGCCATAACTCGAACACTATTGAGTAGATCCTGCACGCGAGCCAGCCCCACTTCGGAACTTGTTAAACTATCAGCCCGGGCTTTTTGGGCAATTACTTTCGATTGGTCCCCTTGGGCGCGCATGATCATAGTCATTCCTGTCACCATCAGGATAAGTCCAATTAACACGGCAAGAGGCAAGGCAAACCCTTTTTCCTTATTAGCCATCAGGTGAAGACATAAACGATTGTTCATAAGCCAGTTCATCTAAGAATGGTTACTTCTATTATAATAATAAATAGCTGGTTATAATTAAATTGAAGATGGATTTTGGGTTCGATCCCCCCTGCCCCCCTTGATAAGGGGGTGCAGCTCCCCCCTTATTAAGCGGGGTATCTGACAGTTTTTAACACCTAACTACTGATCAAGTTTTGCTCAAGTGACAACTGTGATAATACAGGAATAGCCATGTGAGTAAAATCACAGACAAAAGCCAGTTGATAGGATAATCAGCCAGTAATTTTTCGATAAGTAGGTAGGCGTTAAAAATTATCAGACACCCCCCTTATCAAGGGGGGACTAAGGGGGGATCGGCACCCCCCTTATCAAGCGGGGCAGGGGGGATCGGCACCACCCTTATCAAGGGGGGACTAAGGGGGGATCGAACCTAAAATCCATTTTAAATTTAACTATAACCAGCTACTTAAGTATTTTCGATTTTTGACGTAACTAAAGGGCTGTTTTTCGATGCAAAAATGCCCGACAAATTAAGCCTATACCCCGAAAAAAGCTGATAATTAACAACCAAAGGGATTGTAATTCTCCTGCCGTATTTTTCACTGGCCAGCGCTGGGGACGACAGAATAAAAAAGTAATTAGTTTTCTCTGGTCTGATAGGGTAAGTGGCTGGAATTTAAGGGTTGCTTGCCAGATTTTTCCTCGTTTTTCTAGATTGACTAGATGAGACGATAGGCGCAAATCTTCGCCTAAAATATCTAGGAGTAATTTTTCTGAGTAGATGGGTTCCCTCAGGTGAATTTCTGCTCCTATTTCTGAAAGTTTTTTCAGATTGCCCTGCATAATTATATCCGATTCTGTTATCAAGTTAACAGGATATTCTAGCAATTGGTATTGAGTTTCTAGGGTGAGGGGAGCTTCCAATAAAGCCACTAAAGCAGTCATGATAATAACCACGTTATATATAGCCAAAATCAAGCCAAAATTTAGGGGACTTGCTTGATAATTGTGATGGCGTAAATTAAAGAAAATACTAATTAAGGTAATGGTGAGAAAAAACAGTAATGGGTAGGATAAACGCCAATTATATTGATAATTTTTACGAGCAATTCCCTTCGGTGTCACCTGAAATCCTTTGTCAAAGGGTTTCCAAAGAACATGGAGAACTGTTAGGGATGTAGGTACACAAATAATCATCGATAGTACCTCAGAAAAAATAATGGAGCGCGAGCGAGAATTTAACCAGTGATAAGTGGCTAACTGCAGCATCATGTAGGGTAAAAATATATAGATTGTCTCATGGATGGTAATGTTCAAAGGTACGATATAACCAAAGGTATAAAGGAGAGGAATAAGGAGAGAAAATAAACGAGCTAAGGGAGAAAACCAAGATAATATTCCTTCTAAGTGTGCCAATCTTTGTGGTAGAGTTAGTCCCGCAATTTTTAGGGGATTAGCTTTGATAAAAAAGGCCTGTAAAGTTCCCCTTGCCCAGCGCAATCTTTGCCGTAAATAAGCTGATAAACTTTCGGCAGATAAACCAGCGCTGAGTTTTTCATTTAAGTAAATAACTTCATAACCTTTGGCAGAGATAGCAATCCCAGTGAAATAGTCTTCACTAATAGATTCTATATTAAAGTAGCCCACTTCTTCTAAGGCCTTTCTTCTGACAATAAAAGAAGTACCAGCACAGACAGGACTACCCACCCCATCTTTAGCTGGTTCGATATGACGATAAAATAATTCTTCGTCGGGAGTAACGATATTTTCTAAACCTAAGTTATAGGCGATAGGATCGGCATTATAAAAGCTTTGAGGCGTTTGCACTAAGGCAATTTTTTGGTTTTGAAACCAGCCAACAGTTCTTTCTAGAAAATTCCGACAAGGGATAAAATCTGCGTCAAAAACTACCACTAATTCCCCTTGAGTTTGTCTGAGAGCATGGTTTAAATTGCCTGCTTTAGCATTTTTTTTATCCTCACGAGTCAGATAATTACAATTTAATTTTTCTGCTAATTCATAAATTTCTGACCTCTGGGTATCATCGAGAATATAAATATTTTTATGAGGATAATTAAGGGCTTGACAACCGATAATAGTTCTTTTTAAGATAAAGGCTGGCTCATTATAGGTGGGAATCAGAATATCTACCGTGGGCAAATACTGTTTATTGATCACTGCTTGGCTATAAAAATCAGCTTCTTGGCTTCTATCTTTCGTGGTTAAGACTAAAACTAACTGAATTATGCTACCACTTAAAACTATCATCTCAATGCCTAAAAGCAGTAAACTAAAAAAGCCATTGAGAGGGGTGGAAAGATTTAAGGTTTCCAGAATCCTCCAGAGTAGATAGCGCAGGGTGATAGCGAGAGTGATAGAAATAATGACTAATCTTGACCAAACTTGCGGACGCGGAGACAAGAAAATGATTAACTGCGTAAAAATTAGCAGGATAACCGTGGGTAATAATAATTGATAGCTATGAGCAACCGTGGGAACTTTAATCCAAGCAAATGGATTAAAAAAATCTTCTACTAAGCCAAGTATTAATCGATCAATATTGTGTTCTGGCCAACATAATGATAAACTGACCATCATTAGCCCGCCGATCACTGCTAACATAATTAAAATAACTGATATTATCGCTAAAATCGACTTGAATACGGAGTAATATGCTGGTTTTTGAGGGAACGGAAAAATCGATTCTTGGTTAGACATAAATCCCCTTCTGAGTAAATAAATCTAACTACATTTTACAATTCTTAACAAAAACCTGTGCATTTTTGGCAATGACAGGAGCGCTCTCCACCAAAATGCTACATTTTGTATCAAGCCGAAGATGAAACTGGCAAGAAAAAGTGTAGAAATAGTATACTTCGGTTAACCGTGAGGAAAAATTAATCTATGATAGCCGTCAAAATCGCCGTTGTTAGCGCTCTCGTTTTAGTTGTGGTCAAATTCGTCGCTTCTGCTCTAGGCAAAGGCAATATACCCCTGCTTAATCAGGCTGTCACCGTGATTTTAAGCCTTTTTATCGGTTTTGAGTTGATTCAACTAGGACAAGCGGTGATTGAAAAGATTAATTAAGGGCTAAACGGGCCAGATAGAAGCTAGTAATAGTTTTAGCATCGATCGATTCTCCCCGTGCGATCGCCGATTCCATTTCCTCAAAACTCATCAAAACCACTTCTAGATCTTCATCGACATCTTGAGCGGGGGGCAAGCTTAATTTTTCCAGATCCTGGGCTAGAAAAGCATAGATGTATTCATCGGAATAACCGGGTGCCAGGGCAAATTTACCCAAAGATTGCCAATTGTGCGCCCGATAGCCCGCTTCTTCCTCTAATTCTCGTTTTACCGTCGTAGCAGGGTCTTCTCCTTCATCAATCGTTCCGGCGGGAAATTCCAGAATTCGAGCTTGCAAACTAAATCGATACTGACGTACTAAAACCAATTGACCTTCCTTGGTGATTGGAACTGCTAAAGCACCCCCCGGATGACGGACACATTCCCATTCTCCCTCGACACCGTTAGGTAAACGCAGTTTCGAGACTTCAAATTGAAAGACGCGACCTTGATAAAAAAGACGTTGTTGGAGAAATTGAGGCGGTTCAGACATAGAAAATTTTCAACTAGGACTTTAAGAATTAATATCAAGAAATGTTGCTTTTGTCACCGGTGTTTCAGGTTATAATGGGAAATGCTGTCTTTACAGGTTAAATCTTTTTCGAGAAACCCCATGGCAAAAAAATCGATGGTAGAACGCGAGAAAAAACGCGCTCGTCTCAGACAAAAATACGAAGCTAAAAGAGCGGAACTAAAAGAACAATTCCGCACCGCCGAGGATTTTGAAGAAAAACTGGCAATTCACCAAAAATTACAGGAATTACCCCGCAATAGCGCTCCCAGTCGTCACCGCAACCGTTGTTTAACGACCGGCAGACCGAGAGGATACTATCGCGATTTTGGTTTATCCCGCAACGTTTTACGGGAATGGGCCCACCAAGGTCTTTTACCCGGTGTGGTCAAGTCTAGCTGGTAGTCAGAAACAATATCTAGGGAAAATACCGTGATAGAGGCGTGGTTTTTGCGTCTCTATTGCCGTTTTTAGGCAATTTTAGCGATAAAAAAACCCTCGATCGAGCGATCGAGAGTTAACCATGAACAAAAAATTCACCTAGACTACAGTAGCAGCCTTACGGGCAGCGGCGGCCTCATCGGGATGAATACCGAGACGGGTGAGATTGAGACGACCTTTACTATCGATCTCCCGTACCTTGACTAACACCTCATCCCCCACGGCCACTTCATCCTCGACCTTGCCGACACGTCCCTCGGCCAATTGGGAAATATGGATCATTCCCTCTTTTCCTGGCAAAACTTCCACAAAAGCGCCGATTTGGATAATGCGAGTCACGCGACCGAGATAAACCTCACCCTCATTGAGTTTGCGGGTCATATTGTAGATCAGTCGTTTAGCTTTTTCGGCCTGTTCCCCATCGGTGGAGGAAATGGTGACAGTACCATCGTCATCGATATCGATTTTCGTGCCAGTCTGTTCAGTAATCCCTTTAACCGTCTTACCACCCGGCCCGATTACTAACCCGATCAGATCTGGATCGATCTTGATCGTCAATAACCGGGGTGCGTGGGGAGATAATTCCGTGCGCGGTTTTTCTAGGGTCGCTAACATCTTCTCGAGGATATGTTTGCGGGCCGGTAAAGCTTGTTTGATCGCGTTGGCCACCACTTCCATGCTTAAACCGGGGATTTTCATATCCATCTGGAGAGCGGTGATGCCGGAATCAGTGCCAGCCACCTTAAAGTCCATATCTCCCAGAAAATCCTCGATACCCTGGATATCGGTCAAAATCCGCACTTCTTCCCCTTCTTTAATTAAACCCATGGCCGCACCGCTAACGGGTTTTTTCAGGGGAACACCGGCATCCATCAGCGCCAGGGTGGAACCGCACACGGAACCCATGGAGGTGGAACCATTAGAAGAGAGGACTTCCGACACTACCCGCAGCACATAGGGAAATTCCTCCTGTGGGGGAAGGACAGGTACGATCGCCCTTTCCGCTAAAGCACCGTGACCGATTTCTCGACGGCCGGGAGAACGCATGGGACGGGTTTCACCGACGGAAAAGGGTGGAAAATTGTAGTGATGAAGATAGCGTTTTTCATCTTCGGGATGGAGATCGTCGCCCAAATCCTGAGCATCACCGGGGGTGCCCAGGGTGGCGATCGAAAGCACCTGGGTTAAACCGCGATTAAACAGGCCGCTACCGTGAACCCGGCGGGGTAAAACTCCCACCCGGCAAGAAATCGGGCGTACTTCGTCCAGTTGGCGACCATCAACCCGCACCCCATCCTCAATAATTTGGGCGCGCATCAGTTTTTTGGTCAGATCCTTGAAGAGATTACCGATTAACTTGGGTTCTTCCAGCGTTGGAGCTTTTAAGGGATCTTCATCGGGGAGAGCGGTTATAGTTTCCTTGATCCGATTTTCGATCGCC
>NZ_JASJFF010000395.1:0-1922 GCF_030065435.1 Microcystis sp. M53603_WE2 | reverse complement strand
GATTCGGGAAACCATGCTAGAATTGGGACCGACTTTTATTAAAGTCGGTCAACTGTTCTCCACCCGCGCCGATCTTTTTCCCCTGGAATATGTGGAAGAACTCTCGAAACTACAGGATCAGGTTCCCGCATTTACCTACGAACAGGCCAGCAAAATTATCGAGGTATCCCTCGGTAAACCCCTCAATCAACTCTTTAAAAGCTTTGATCCTATTCCCCTGGCAGCCGCTAGTTTAGGGCAAGTTCACCGGGCCCAACTGAAGACCGGGGAAGATGTGGTGGTCAAAGTCCAACGGCCTGGATTGAAAAAATTATTTAGTATCGATCTGACCATCCTGAAAAAAATCGCCCAATACTTCCAAAATCATCCCAAATGGGGTAAAGGTCGCGATTGGACGGGTATTTATGAAGAATGCTGTAAAATCCTCTGGGAAGAAACGGATTATCTCAACGAAGGTCGCAACGCTGACACTTTTCGCCGTAATTTTCGCGGGGAAGATTGGGTGAAAGTACCAAAAGTCTATTGGCGCTACACCGCTCCCCGGGTTTTAACCCTAGAATACCTCCCCGGCATCAAAATCAGTCATTATGAAGCCCTAGAAGCAGCCGGACTCGATCGCAAATTGTTGGCTAAACTAGGGGCAAAAGCCTATCTAATTCAACTACTCAATAACGGCTTTTTTCACGCGGATCCTCACCCTGGCAATATTGCCGTTGATAGTGATGGCTCCCTAATTTTCTACGATTTCGGCATGATGGGACAAATTAAAACCAACGTGCGCGAAAAATTAATGCAGACTCTCTTGGGAATTGCCCAAAAAGATGCCGATCGCGTGGTCACTTCTCTGGTGGATTTAGGAGCATTAACTGCTAATGGTGATATGGGAGCAGTGCGGCGATCGATCCAGTATATGCTCGATAACTTCATGGATAAACCCTTTGAGGAACAGTCCGTAGCCTCTATCAGCGATGATCTCTATGAAATCGCCTACGATCAGCCTTTTCGCTTTCCCGCTACCTTTACCTTCGTTATGCGGGCATTTTCTACCCTGGAAGGGGTAGGCAAAGGACTCGATCCCGAATTTAACTTTATGGAAGTGGCCCAACCTTTTGCCCTGCAATTAGTAAATGATATGACAGGAAATAATGGCAGTAATATCCTCGATGAGTTAGGACGACAAGCAGCCCAAGTGAGCAGCACCGCCCTGAGTTTACCCCGACGCATCGATGATACGATCGAAAAATTAGAACGGGGTGATATCCGTGTCCGGGTCCGTTCGAGCGAATCCGATCGACTTTTGCGGCGATTGGGTATGATTCAAATGGGAACCAACTATACTTTACTGGTCAGTGCTTTACTTATCTCAGCGACGCTTCTATTCGTCAGTGGTTTTGGTTGGTTGACTTTAGTGCCGATGGCGATTTCCCTGCTGCCGGGGATAGCTCTTGTGAGACTTTGGCGAAAAATTGAACGTCAGGATCGCATGATGTAATTGATTGCGGGATAATAAATATTGTGTTAAAAGCAGAAATTTCGATGAACAATCTTTCTTTTGGAGGAATGACCGATCCTGGTGTAGTGCGATCGGTTAATCAGGATAGTTATTATATCGACCCCGAGCGGCGCTTTTTTATCGTTGCTGATGGTATGGGAGGTCATGCGGGGGGCCAGGAAGCTAGTCAAATCGCCACTGAAACTATCCAAGCTCATCTAGAAGAACACTGGAATTCGCCCCGGGCTGCCGGGGAATTGCTGCAGGAGGCAATTACCGTCGCTAACGAGAAGATTATCGAAGATCAGCTAAAAAATCCCGAAAGACAGGACATGGGGACAACCCTAGTCATGGCTATCTTCCGAGATGATGGCTCTTGGTACACCCATATTGGTGATTCCCGTCTCTATCGCTTTCGTGAGCAAAAATT
>NZ_JASJFF010000866.1:0-5771 GCF_030065435.1 Microcystis sp. M53603_WE2 | reverse complement strand
GTAACCACTCTGGTTTGACCGTCACGCCTGAACTACTCCGATAATTTTTGCCTATATCTGTAATCTCCTAGCAAGTCTCGACCCACTCAAGGCAGAATATGCTATGATGATTTAGCTGAAAATTTTCGGGATGTAGCGCAGCTTGGTAGCGCACTTCGTTCGGGACGAAGGGGCCGCAGGTTCGAATCCTGTCATCCCGATTAAAGACAATCAAGGTGTAATCTGTTCTATGGTTAAGTAGATAGGTGTTAAAAATTGTCAGTAAGTAGCTGGTTATAATTAAATTAAAAATGGATTTTAGGTTCGATCCCCCCTTAATCCCCCCTTGATAAGGGGGGTGCCGATCCCCCCTGCCCCCCTTGATAAGGGGGGTGCCGATCCCCCCTTAATCCCCCCTTGATAAGGGGGGTGCCGATCCCCCCTTAATCCCCCCTTGATAAGGGGGGTGTCTGACAACTTTTAACGCCTACCTACTTAGATCATGAAAATTGAGGAATTACTCAAAAACAAACGAGAAAAAATCATTGCTATTGCTGCTAAACACGGCGCAAATAACGTGCGAATCTTTGGTTCTGTCGCACGGGGAGAAGCTGACGAAAAAAGCGATATTGATTTATTAATTGATTATTGTAGCGAACGTCGGAGTCCCTGGTTTCCTTTGCCGTTAATTCGAGAACTCGAAGCTTTGTTAGGCTGCAAAGTTGATATTGTTACCGAACAGGGACTTAAAGATAGAATCAGAGAGCGGGTACTTAAAGAAGCAATACCACTATGAGAGATGATACCGAACGCTTGCGGGATATTTTAGAAGCAATTGAGCGGGTAGAAAAGTATGCTCCACAGGGAAAAACCGTGTTTGAACAACAAGAATTAATTCAAACTTGGATTGTCTATCATTTACAAATTATTGGTGAAGCAGCTAGAGCAACTTCTCAAGAATTTCAAGCAAGATACCCCGAAGTTCCTTGGCGAGATGCCAGCGATCTAAGAAACTTAACTATTCATGAATATTTTCGTATCAATCTAGAGATTATTTGGGATATTGTTGAAAATGACATTCCTCCTCTAAAACAACAAATCGAAGCTATTTTACAGGAATTGATTTGACGAAACCCAGTCCAATTATTTAAAACTGTTGGGTTTTAGGTTCGATCCCCCCTGCCCCCCTTGATAAGGGGGGTGCCGATAGGCGGGGGGATCCCCCTTGATAAGGGGGGTGTCGATCCCCCCTTAATCCCCCCTTGATAAGGGGGGTATCTGATAATTTTTAAAGCCTACCTACTTAGTAGGTTGATTCATGAATCAATCTACTAAGCACGACGTTTTGACAAATTTTCAGCTATTTATTCCGAGAAATCGAATTAAAACTTTGCCAGATAAGGAAAGGCAAATAATCGTGAGCCGCCGTTAGGTGATGAGTTTTTTACTCAAAAAACAGTATCTTTTTCGCCATCAAAGCAGTAATTAGCTATTCAACTAGGTCAAGATCAATTACAATGGTTAAAAGCTCAAGGAAAGGGATATGAAACAGGAATTGACCATATCTTGCGGGAAGTGATGGCACGCCAGCACCAGTGAAAAACATCGAAATAAAAATTGTCAGATCCCCCCGCCTATCGGCACCCCCCTTATCAAGGGTAGATCCCCCCGCCTATCGGCACCCCCCTTATCAAGGGTAGATCCCCCCGCCTATCGGCACCCCCCTTATCAGGGGGGGCAGGGGGGATCAGAGTCCAAAATCTATCTTCTCTTTGATTATAACTACTTAATTTACCTCCTCTAAGCCCATGTCTAGATTATTAATCAGCCAGTATCAGGCGGAAGTTGAGAAGATTGTCCAATATGGCGGCAGTCGCAAGGAAACTTCGATTAGAGTCGCTTTTCAGAATTTGTTAAATGACTATTGCAAGGCGCGGGATTTTTTGTTAATTCCGGAGTTGGATTATCGCACTAAGTCGGGAAAAGTTGTCTATCCTGACGGGACGGTTAAGGATGCTTTACGGTTAGATTGGGGATATTGGGAAAGTAAGGATCAATACGATAATTTAGATGAAGAAATTGAGAAGAAGTTGGCGAAAGGCTACCCCAATGACAATATTTTATTTGAAGATTCCCAGACGGCGGTTTTAATTCAAGGAGGAGAGGAAAGACTGCGCGTCTCGATGCGCGATGATGAGGCTTTGGATGGGATTATTAATGCTTTTATTAATTATGTACGTCCGGAGGTTGAGGATTTTCGAGAGGCGATTGCTAGTTTTAAGGAAGATTTACCAACAATTTTAGAAGCGTTGCGGGGTTTAATTGCGTTGCAGTCGGAGACGAATCGGAATTTTGTGACAGCGCGGGACAATTTTTTAGAGATTTGTCGCAAGTCAATCAATCCAGAAATTAGTCTGGAAGATGTGCGAGAGATGATTATTCAGCATATTCTGACAGAGGATATTTTTATCAATATTTTTAATGAGTCTCAGTTTCACCGGGAAAATAATATCGCCAGGGAATTACAGGGAGTGATTGAAACTTTCTTTACTGGTAATACCAAGCGCAATACTTTAGGGACTATTGAACGTTATTATGCGGTAATTCGGCGGACAGCGGCGAATATTTATAACCACCACGAGAAGCAGAAATTTCTCAAGGCGATTTATGAGAATTTTTATAAAGCATACAATCCGAAAGCGGCGGACCGGTTGGGAATTGTCTATACACCCAATGAAATTGTCCGTTTTATGATTGAAAGTGTCGATTATTTAGTCCACAAGCATTTTGGTAAGTTGTTGGCGGATCCAGGAGTAGAAATTTTAGATCCGGCGACGGGGACAGGAACTTTTATAACGGAGTTGATTGAGTATTTACCGAAGGATAAGTTACGGTACAAGTATAAGCATGAGATGCACTGTAATGAGGTGGCAATTCTGCCTTATTATATTGCGAATTTGAATATTGAGTTCACCTACAAGCAGAAGATGGGTGAGTATGAGGAGTTTGAGCATATCTGTTTTGTGGATACCCTAGACCATGCTGCTTCTAATATCAAGCAGATGGATTTGTTTGCTATGTCGGCGGAGAATACCCAACGGATTCATAATCAAAATGACCGCAATATTTCTGTAATTATTGGTAATCCTCCTTATAATGCCAGGCAGGAGAATTTTAATCAAGGTAATGCAAATCGAAGTTATGAAGCGATTGACAAGTGCATTAAATATACTTATATCAAAGAAGGTAAGGCACAGAATCAAATTGTCGTCTATGATATGTACACTCGCTTTATTCGTTGGGCTTCGGATCGATTAAATAAAAATGGTATAATAGCGTTTATTACTAACTCTTCTTTTATCGATGCGTTGGCTTATGATGGATTTAGAAAAGTAGTAGAGAATGAGTTTAGTGAAATTTATATCATTGATTTAGGTGGTAATGTCAGGAAAAATCCTAAACTTTCAGGGACAACTCATAATGTTTTCGGTATTCAGACGGGGGTGGCGATTAGTTTGATGGTGAAGCGAGAAAGTAATAATCTTCCTTGTCGAATTTTATATACTCGCCGTCCTGAATTGGATACAGCAGCGCAAAAATTAGAGTTTTTGTCATCGACAAAACTTAATCAGCTTGATTTTGAGCATATCATCCCAGATAAAAAACATAATTGGCTCAATCAATCAGATAATGACTTTTATCAACTGCTACCCTTGATTGATAAGGATGTCAAAAGTGGCAAGTCTGAGAAAGCTGTGTTTAAGTTGTTTTCATTGGGTGTAGTAACCAATCGAGATGAGTGGGTATATGATTCTCTCAAAGAGAGTTTAATAAATAAGATTAGTTTTTTCATTGAAAAATACAATTACTCTGTTGAAAATCAATTACAAGACTTTTCAATAAAGTGGAGTTCTTCTTTAGAGAATTTCTGGAAATCTCGAATAAAGTCTGATTTCGATGATAATTTAATTCAATTATCTCTATATAGACCTTATTTTAAGCAATTTCAATACACAGAAAAATTATTTAATCATCGATTGACAGAAAACCATTACGAGATGTTTTCATTAGATCTAAAGTCTTTTAATAAGATAATAGCTTTTTCTGGCATTAGTTCAAGCAAGCCTTTTCATTGTCTTTCCTGTGATTTATTAATTGGTTTAGATACACTTGAAAAAACTCAATGTCTCCCCCTCTACTACTACGAGAAAGAAGGAAACCGCATCGATAATATCACCGATTGGGGATTGCAACAATTCCAAAAACATTACAACGATAAAACCATCACCAAACTCCACATCTTCCACTACACTTATGCAGTCCTTCACTACCCGGAATATCGCAGTAAATATGAATTAAACCTCAAGCGAGAATTTCCGCGACTTCCCTTTTATGATAACTTCTCTCAATGGGTAGAATGGGGAAGCAAACTAATGGAATTACATATCAACTATGAAACCGTCGCACCCTACCCACTAACTCGCATTGATACTAATAATAATCTCAAACCGAAAACTAAACTAAAAGCTGACCGAGAAAAAAATTCTATCAACCTTGATGATGTCACTTTCCTACAAGATATTCCCAAAATTGCTTGGGAATATAAACTCGGTAATCGTTCGGCCTTAGAATGGATTTTAGATCAATATAAGGAAAAGAAACCCAAAGATCAAACCATCGCCGAAAGATTTAATAACTATCGCTTTGCCGATTATAAAGAAACAGTAATTGACTTATTACAACGAGTCTGTACTGTCAGCGTCGAAACCATGAAAATAATAGAAGCGATGAGACATTAAAAAGATTGCTTCCGGGGAATCTTATTCTACACCCCACACCCTGCCTCCAAGAAAAACTTTTTGCCGCAAACCCTAAGTAGGGAGGCATAATTATTTGTAGGATGGGTTAGCGGTAGCGTAACATGAGCGGGCGTTGGGTTTCATGCTTCAACCCAACCTACGTTCATCTTATATTTAATTCCACCCACCCACTTACTTTCTATTCTTGTCTAAGTTGTTGTAGTTTTTCTGTCTCTTGTGCGGGTGGTTGTATAGTTTTTTTTGCGGGTTATTCTCAAGCGTTCGGCTATTCTTGCCACTGTCGCCACACTTAACACTATACCAGTTCTTTCTAGGAATAGTGTTGATAGTTCAGCTAGAGTTGCGTCATTATTTTCCTCAATTAACGTACCGAGGACGAGCATTTGTTCTGGCGTGAGTTTTAAATGACGTCCACATCGATAAGTCTTCGGTCGAAGATCTCCCGTTTCTCGATATTGTTTCAAAAGCTTTTGTACGAAACTTAGGGTTACGCAGAATCTTTTCGCTAATTGTCTTTGAGAGATGGGTTCGTTATAATAACAGTCGAGGATTTTCTGACGGAACTCTACTGGATAGGATTTCATTTTTTGTGCGGTTTAGCTATCGATGACATTATACTTCATATTTGTGAGAAAGAAAGAAAATTGAGACGAGGCAACCCTACCGCTCAACTACTAGGGTTGATTCAAGGTAGGGTTGATTCATGAATCAACCCTACCACCCACATCGGGGGGCAAGGGGAGATTCAGCTAATCTAAGGATAGGCGGTTAAGATGCGTCTTAGCTTAGTGGGTTTTCTGGCGCGACCCAAGCGATCGCTAAAGATGTTATTATCTAGGGTCTGCTGAATAAATCTAAAAACCTTGTTGGATAAGACTTTTGGACTTTTTTCCCCTCAAAAAGTGCCAGCCATTGCGGGGATCGGGGGAAAATTCAGGTACTTTTTCCCTGAAAATTAGGTAGTTGACCACC
>NZ_JASJFF010001285.1:0-1899 GCF_030065435.1 Microcystis sp. M53603_WE2 | reverse complement strand
GCGGCCAAAGCGATCGAGATTAATTTGAAATTATTTCCCCTGTTTAAAGGTTTATTCTGTGCCACTAATCCAATTCCAATTAAAGCGGCCTTAAATCTAGTCGGTTGGGAAGTGGGGGGTCTAAGACTTCCTTTATGTTCCCTAAGTCCCGAGTTAGAAGAAGGATTAGCAAAAGTTATGCAAGAATTGGCTTTAATCTAGAAAAATACTAGAAAATTTGGCTCACTAAACTAGGATTTTTTCGAGAAATAGGTTATAATGTTAATAGCTTAACTAGAAAAAAATATAGTTTAGAACGGCTAGAAAGTATTGATATAAGTGAGTTTAGCTAGGTATTATTTTCCTAGCAAGAATTGTTCTAACTATTCATTTTTTGAGATTTCCCGTCCAAAAAAACCACCTGAAAAATCACCATAACTTACCATCAAAGGACACCTAATGAATCAAGATAAAACCCAAGCAAAACTAAAGATCATTCCCCTAGGAGGACTACACGAAATCGGCAAAAACACCTGTGTTTTTGAGTACGATGATGAGATTATTCTCCTGGATGCCGGTTTAGCTTTTCCTTCCGATGATATGCACGGGGTCAATGTAGTGCTTCCCGATATGACTTATCTAAGAGAAAATCGCCATAAAATTAAGGGTATGATCGTCACCCACGGTCACGAAGATCATATCGGTGGCATTCCCTACCATCTCAAACAATTTGATGTACCAATTATCTACGGTCCGCATCTAGCGATGGCTTTATTGCGGGATAAATTGGAAGAAGCAGGATTAGCAAATCGTACCAAATTAGAAACCGTAGTTCCCCGGCAAATGGTGCGTTTAGGTAAATCTTTCATGGTGGAATATATCCGCAATACCCACTCGATCGCCGATAGTTTTTGTGTAGCAATTCACACTCCTTTAGGGGTAGTTATTCACACAGGAGATTTTAAAATTGACCATACTCCCGTGGATGGCGAATTCTTTGATCTACAAAAAATTGCCGAACATGGCGAGAAAGGGGTGCTATGTTTATTGAGTGATTCCACTAACGCGGAAGTACCCGGTTATACTCCTTCGGAAGCTTCCGTTTATCCCGGGTTAGAGCGGGTTTTTAACCAAGCAACGGGACGGATTATGATCACTACCTTTGCTTCCTCGGTGCATCGGATTAATCTGGTGTTGAAATTGGCCCAGAAATTTAACCGGAAAGTGGTGGTAGTGGGTCGATCGATGTTAAATGTCATCGCTCATGCGCGCAATTTGGGGTATATAAAATGTCCCGACGATATATTTGAACCCCTGAAAGCGACCCGCAATTTAGCTGATGATAAAATCGTCATTTTAACCACAGGATCCCAGGGGGAACCTTTAGCGGCCATGACGCGGATTTCTAAGGGTGAACATCCTCATATTCGTGCGCGTCAGGGGGATACGATTGTCTTTTCCGCTAATCCGATTCCGGGTAATACGATCGCTGTGGTCAATACAATTGATCGCCTGATGATGCAGGGTGCTAACGTAGTTTACGGACGCGATAAGGGAATTCACGTTTCCGGCCATGGTTCCCAAGAAGACCATAAATTGATGCTATCTTTGACGCGGCCGAAGTTTTTTGTGCCAGTGCATGGAGAACACCGAATGCTGGTCAAACACGCTCAGATGGCCCAAAGTATGGGGATTCCCGCCGAAAATATGGTAATTGTCAAAAATGGTGACACGATCGAGTTAACTAGCGATCGCATTGGACTTGGCACACCAGTGCCTTCGGGAATCGAGTTAGTCGATCAAGCGGGTGTGGTTCACGAACACATTATGCAGGAAAGACAACAGTTAGCCGAAGATGGTGTGATTACGATCGCATCCTTCGTTAACAGTGAGGGACAATTAAGCGCACCCCCAGAGATT
>NZ_JASJFF010001382.1:0-3953 GCF_030065435.1 Microcystis sp. M53603_WE2 | reverse complement strand
TGCCTTTGCGACGTTTTGCCATAGTTTTATCAGTGTTGAAAGGATATTTTAGAAGTTTAAGCCGGCTGACCGAGCCGCTTCTGCTAAGGCTTTGACGCGACCGTGATAGAGATTGCCACCGCGATCAAAAACCACTTGTTCGATGCCTCTTTCTAAGGCCCGTTGGGCCACCAGTTTACCCACGGCAGCCGAGGCTTCTTGGGTAGCGGTGGACTCTAATTCCCCGCGCAAGGTGGCCTCTAGGGTAGAAGCGGCCGCGAGGGTATGTTGGGCTACGTCGTCGATAATTTGGGCGTAGATGTGGTTATTAGAACGAAATACGGATAAACGCGGCCGTTCAGCAGTGCCATTAATTTTGCGACGCACACGCTGGTGACGACGACGGACTGATTCTTTGCGACTAAGTTTCATGGTTTATTTTTTACCTCCTTTACCGCCTTTAGCGCCTTTACCGCCAGCTTTACCAACTTTGCGACGGACGACTTCACCAAGATAGCGAATCCCTTTTCCTTTATAAGGTTCGGGGGGACGAACTTCGCGGATTTTAGCGGCAATGTTACCGACGGCTTCTTTGTCGATGCCACTGACGATAACTTGGGTGCTGTTCTCTACGGCGACGGAAACACCATCGGGCATCTCCATCTCCACGGGTTTACTGTAACCGACGTTAAGAACTAATTTACTACCCTGCGCCTGGGCGCGGTAGCCCACCCCTTGGATATCGAGGCGTTTTTGAAAGCCGGTAGCGACTCCTTCCACCATGTTGGCTACTAGAGTTCTACAGAGTCCGTGGCGTTCTCTGGCGGTACGGGAATCGTCTTGACGGGTAACGAGCAGAGTTTCGCCATCTTTATTGATGGCGACGGCGGTGGGTAGGGTTCTCTGGAGAGTTCCTTTGGGTCCTTTCACCGTCACGGTAGCACCATCGATATCGACGGTGACTTTATTGGGAATAGGAATCGGGCGTTTGCCAATACGAGACATAACAGTTATCAGTTATCAGTTATCAGTTATCAGGGAAGAGTTATCAGTGGGTCAGCTATCAGGTTTAAACTTGGAAAGGCTGACGGCTGATAGCTTATCCTTGTTTACCAGATGTAGCAAAGGACTTCGCCGCCAACGTTTTGTTTACGGGCCTCGCGATCGGTCATAATGCCTTTAGAGGTAGAAACAATGGCGATGCCAATGCCACCGAGGACGCGAGGTAAGTCTTTACTGTTGGAATAAACTCGCAGGCCCGGTTTACTGACTCTGGTGAGGGTAGTAATGATCGGTTGACGGTTTTTGCCTTTATATTTGAGGGAAAGAACTAATTGAGATTTAATCCCCTCACCCACTTCCTCAAAGTCAGCAATAAAGCCTTCGTCCTTGAGAACTTGAGCAATACTGCGCGTCATCCGCGTGGTGGGAATTTGAGTAGTGGTCTGCCGAACCGCGCAAGCGTTACGGATGCGGGTCAGCATATCCGAGATGGTATCGTTAGCAGACATGAATTACCTGTTTTTCTCCTAAATTGGGATCAACATCAGTGGTCAGTTATTGCGGGAGTCAGGAGTCAGGAGCCAGTCGTCAGGAGAAGGTAGGTAGGATTTATTCAGTAATTTCTCTGACAAAATCGCTTTCTCCCTTTTCCCTTGCCACTTTTTCCTGATTTTTTTCCTTTTCTCTTGATTGATTTATCTAAAGGGCATTCCCATCTCTTTGAGGAGGGCGCGTCCTTCTTCGTCGTTTTTAGCGGTGGTGATGATTGAGATGTCCATCCCGCGAATTTGATCGATTTTGTCGTATTCAATTTCGGGGAAGATCAACTGTTCACGAATGCCTAAACTGTAGTTACCACGACCATCAAAACTGTTACCGCTGATACCGCGAAAGTCGCGAATGCGTGGTAAGGCCAGATTAATGAGACGGTCTAAAAAAGCGTACATTCGATCGCCGCGCAATGTCACCATGACACCCACGGGCATTCCTTCGCGAATTTTAAAGCCAGCGATCGCTTTTTTAGCTCTAGTCACTACCGGTTGTTGTCCGGTGATGGTGGACAGTTCCTCCTTGGAAGACTCCAAAGCTTTGGCGTTTTGTGAAGCTTCCCCAAGACCGCGGTTAACGGTAATTTTGATAACTTTAGGTACTTGGTGGATATTGGTATAACCAAATTGTTCTTTCAGTTTCGGAACAATGGTTTCTTGATAGGTGGTTTTTAGTTTTTGGCTCATAGTTTTTCTGCTTACTTTTCCTGGGCTTGGTCAGGAACTAGAATTGATGGGAAACTAATCAATAATTTCGCCAGTTTTCTTCAGTATCCGCACTTTCCGACCGTCTTCGGTAAAGGTATAACCTACCCGACTGGCGATTTTTTTCTTCTCGGAATAAAGCATCACTTTGGAACTGTGAATCGGTGCTTCGTAGGTAAGGATTTGACCCGATTCTCCTTCCTGTTGGGGTTTAGTATGTTTGGTGCGGATATTAACTCCTTTGACCACCACGGTACTTTCTTGGGGTAAAGCGCGTAAAATTTCGCCCACTTTGCCCTTATCGGAACCAGCGATTACTTGAACGACATCCCCTTTTTTAACGTGCATTTTTTGCCTTTGGGGTGGGGTTTGACTGTTTTTCTTACTCATTTTTTTTGACCTCAAAGTGTGAAAAGTTTTAGACTAGCCATCAGCCAATTGCCTTGGTACTTTTCACTTTGATCAGAGAACTTCTGGGGCTAGGGAAACAATTTTGGTGTAGTTTTTATCGCGCAATTCCCGAGCGACAGGACCAAAAACCCTAGTACCTTTGGGATTACCGTCATTATTAATAATCACGGCGGCGTTATCATCAAAACGGATGCTCATGCCACTATCGCGACGGACGGTTTGACGGGTCCGCACAATCACCGCAGTGACCACATCGGATTTTTTCACGGGCATATTGGGGATAGCGTCCTTAACCACGGCGATAATTTTGTCACCGATGCCACCGTAGGTACAGTTACCTGTGCCCAGCACCCGCAGACACATTAGTTTCCGCGCCCCGCTATTGTCAGCGACATTTAAGTAGGTTTGTTGTTGAATCACGGTTTTTACCTAGGTGAAATTTAACTATCGGTTAATATTTCCGCCACTTCCCAACGTTTGGTTTTACTGAGGGGGCGGGTTTCACGAATGCGAACTCGATCGCCTTGTTTGGCTTGATTTTCTGCGTCGTGAGCCTTAAATTTCTGGGTTTTCACGACGATTTTGCCGTATTTAGGGTGAGGAGAGCGGTTTTCAATGGCTACCACTACGGTTTTATCCATTTTGTCGCTGACCACTACCCCAACTCTTTCTTTAACTGCCATAGCGGGTTATGCCTCCGGGGTGGACTGGGCTAGTTGGCGCTCCCGTTCTACGGTCAATAATTGGCCAAGACGGTGGCGGGTATGTTTGAATTCGTGGGTTTTTTCCAAGCGGCGGGTGGCCTGCTGCAAACGCAATTCAAACAGTTTCTTTTTGGCATTGAGGATAGCGTCGGCGATGTCGTCATCGCTCATCTTCCTCACTTCGGCGATTTTTGGTAGAGCCATTAGACAAAATCCTCCTCGCGAGTGATAAATTTGGTCTTAATTGGTAATTTTTGGGCGGCTAGACGCATTGCTTCCCGGGCTACCGGTTCGGCTACCCCGGCAATTTCAAACATAATGAACCCCGGTTTAACCACGGCCACCCAGAATTCGGGGGAACCTTTCCCGGAACCCATCCGGGTTTCTGCAGCCCGTTGGGTGACGGGTTTATCAGGAAAAACGCGGATCCAGATTTTGCCACCCCGACGGATATAACGAGTCATTGCCCGTCTGGCGGCTTCGATTTGACGGGAAGTAATCCAACAGGGTTCGGTGGCTTGCAGGGCGAAATCGCCGAAATTAATCGTATTTCCGCCGGTGGCCAGCCCGCGCATCCGTCCGCGCTGTTGTTTGCGGAATTTTG
>NZ_JASJFF010000312.1:0-10480 GCF_030065435.1 Microcystis sp. M53603_WE2 | reverse complement strand
GGGATTATTCCCGACGATCAAAGAATTATTATTTCCACTAATAAAGGGGAACCATTAGTATTAGAGGAGAAGACCTCTCCCCCTGCCATGGCCTTTAGAAACATTGCCCAACGTTTACAGGGTCGCGATGTGCCGTTTCTAGATTTAATGGCCGGTCAAGAAGGTTTTCTTACCCGTCTGCGTCGTCGCTTATTTGGGCCTTAAACTCTCTCATCTCAACCCCTTAACCTACTATGAATGACCTGATCGATAAACTTCTTGCATGGCGCAGTTCGGGCAAAAGTGGCGACCAAGCTAAAAAACGCTTAAAACTTATTTTAGCCCATGATCGCACCGATCTTAGTCCCGAACTTCTCAATATGATGCGTCAAGAAATCTTAGAAGTGGTCAGTCGTTATCTTGATATCGACACCGAGGAAACCGAGTTGATCCTAGAAAGTGACCAACGGACTACAGCCCTGATTGCTAATTTTCCGATTCGTCGCATCAAACGCCGTCCTTTAACCGAGAAATTGCCATGAAAACTCAACCGATCGAGCTTTGGCTTAGTCTAGCAGTTAGTCCCTTTCTTTTATCCTACTTAGGACTACGTTCTATTAATAATTGGTTGATAGAAGTCGGGAAAGACAGCGAGGAAATCTTTCGGGGCGATCGCTTGCCCCTTCTCAATATTCCCGATCAGTTACCGGTCAACAGTGACCAATAATCCAAGAAAAAAATCCTTTTGCCCCCTGAAAAGAGGCAACAATAGTGAAATTTTTGTTAAAAATCGGAAAAAATGTGATTATTTGGCATATAATCTCATTTTTGACCAACCCTAAAGAACTAAGCTAAGACGCATCTTAACCGCCTATCCTTAGATTAGCTGAATTTCCCCCAATCCCTTTACTATTGCCTCTTGCCTCTTGCCTCGTCTCAACAAGCAATTTAAATGCTTGACAGCTTAATCCCGATCTATCAGTGATCAGTTATTGGTTTGATAGAGTTTTTCATTTCAAGGCAGTTAATCCCTATTTTCACTGATTACTGATTACTGATTACTGATTACTGTTTACTGTTTACTGATTACTGATTACTGTTTACTGTTTACTGATTACTGATTACTGAAATTATGAGCGTCCTTGTCCCCTCAACCGAAACCGAACAGGATATTTTCAGCACTTCCAACCTGTTTCTGCAGCAAAGACTGAAATTAATCGAAGATTTATGGAAAGAAGTCTTAGTCTCCGAATGTGGTCAAGAATTAGTCGATTTACTGGAATTACTGCGCCATCTCTGTTCTGAGGAAGGACAAGTGACCGATGATAGTCCGGAAGCAATGATCGCCAAAATGATCGAAGACTTGGAACTAGGGGAAGCGATCAAAGTTACCCGCGCTTTTGCCCTCTATTTCCAGTTAATAAATATAATCGAACAACACTACGAACAAAGGGATCAGCAACTACTGCGACGGACGGTGATCGGGGAAGAAAACGAAAGTCCCAAGGCTGACCCAACGCAAAAAAGCATTTTAGCCACCATTGTCGGGGCCGATTGGCTAGAAAAAACCCTGAACGGGTCCGATCACTCCACCCCAAAATCGGGACTATTTCACTGGTTATTTCCCTATCTCAAACAGGTGAACGTCCCCCCCCAGGAAATCCAGCGTCTTCTCGATCAATTAGATATTCGTCTGGTTTTTACGGCCCACCCCACGGAAATTGTCCGTCATACCATTCGCATTAAACAGCGCCGCATCTCGGGCATTCTCGAAAAACTCGACCAAGCAGAAGAAATCTTTCGCAGTATGGGGTTAACTAACTCCAGAGAAGCACAAACAGTCACCAAACAGTTAAAAGAAGAAATACGTTTCTGGTGGCGAACAGATGAACTACATCAATTTAAACCCACTGTCGTCGATGAGGTGGATTATGCCCTGCACTACTTCGATGAAGTTCTCTTCGATTCCCTACCCCAGTTAACCCTGCGTCTGCAGCAAAGTCTAGAATCCTCCTTTCCCCGTTTACGAGCGCCGAAAAATAACTTCTGTCGCTTCGGTTCTTGGGTGGGGGGGGATCGGGATGGCAATCCCTCCGTTACCCCCGAAGTCACCTGGAAAACCTGCTGTTATCAGCGCAATCTCGTTATTAAAAAATATCTCGATGCTATTCGCGACCTGACCAGTATTTTAAGTGCCTCCCTGCACTGGTGTCACGTCTTGCCGGAGTTGCTGGACTCCCTGGACAGAGATAAGCAGCAAATGCCCGAAATCTATAGCCAGTTAGCAATCCGCTACCGTCAGGAACCCTATCGCCTCAAATTGGCCTTTATTCAAAAACGTCTGGAAAATACCCGCGATCGCAATAATCGCCTCAATGACCCGGAAGAACGACAATTATTAACTAAACTCAACGAAACCAACATCTATCGCTCCGGTTCCGAGTTTTTAGCCGAATTACAGCTATTACAGCGCAGTCTCTTGCAAACTGGTCTTTCCTGTCAAGAACTCGATCGACTGATCGCCCAAGTGGAGATTTTTGGCTTTGTCCTGACTCAGTTAGATTTTCGGCAAGAATCCACCCGTCACGCCGAATGTATCGAAGAAATCGCCGCCTATCTCGGAGTTTTACCCAAACCCTACGGCCAATTAACCGAATCAGAAAAAATCGCCTGGTTAGTGGCGGAATTAAAAACCCGTCGCCCCTTAATTCCCCGGGAAATGCCCTTCTCGGAAAGAACCTGCGAAACCATTGAAACCCTGCGAGTTTTAAGAAGTCTGCAAGGGGAATTTGGTCTGGAAATCTGCCAAACCTACATTATCAGCATGACCAACGAGGCCAGCGATGTGCTAGAAGTGCTGTTATTAGCCCAAGAAGCCGGTTTATACGACCCCGCCACTAGCCGCAGTTCCCTCCGCATCGTTCCCCTCTTTGAAACCGTCGATGACCTCAAACACGCCCCCGGCATCATGCAGACTTTGTTTGAATTGCCCCTCTACCGGGCAGCCCTAGCCGGCGGTTACCACCATTTAGGGGCTTTAAACGGGGAGGAAGTGACCCTGGAACCGGCCATCCTCGAACCGGGTAATTTACAGGAGATTATGGTGGGTTACTCCGATAGTAATAAGGATTCCGGCTTTTTAAGCAGTAATTGGGAAATTCATAAGGCCCAGAAGGCTTTACAAAAAACCGCTAAACAATACGGCTTGGATCTACGTCTTTTTCATGGCCGGGGCGGTTCCGTCGGTCGGGGTGGTGGACCGGCCTACGCCGCTATCCTCGCCCAACCCCGGGGAACGATTAACGGTCGCATTAAAATCACGGAACAGGGCGAGGTTTTAGCCTCGAAATACTCCTTACCGGAATTGGCCTTGTATAACCTCGAAACGGCCGTAACGGCAGTTATACAGGCAAGTTTACTGGGCAGTGGTTTTGATGATCTCGAACCCTGGAATCGCATCATGGAGGACTTGGCCACCCGTTCACGGCAAACCTATCGCAGTTTGATTTATGAAGAACCGGACTTTTTAGACTTCTTTCTGTCCGTAACTCCCATTCCTGAAATTAGTCTTTTACAGATTAGTTCCCGACCGGCGCGCCGGAAAAGTGGTCAACAGGATTTAACTACCCTGCGGGCAATTCCCTGGGTATTTAGTTGGACCCAAACCCGGTTTCTTTTACCTGCTTGGTATGGTTTAGGGACAGCTTTACAGATGTTTCTCGATGATTCTCCTAGCAGAAATTTGGAATTGTTACGCCATTTTTATCACAAGTGGCCTTTCTTCCAGATGGTGATTTCTAAGGCAGACATGACTCTATCGAAGGTGGACTTACAGATGGCCTATCACTACGTCAGTGAACTTTCTAAACAGGAAGATCGAGAACGTTTTGAACGTCTGTTTGCAAGGATCAAAGAGGAATATAATCGCACTAGCGAGATTGTTCTCCAGATCACCGGCGAGAAACATTTATTAGATAATGATCCGAGTTTACAGCGCTCGGTGCAGTTACGCAACGGTTCGATCGTTCCCCTCGGTTTCCTACAGGTGTCTCTCCTCAAGCGTTTACGTCAATACAATAGTCAAGCTCAATCCGGTGTGATTCATTTCCGCTATTCTAAAGAGGAGTTATTAAGGGGCGCTTTAATGACGATTAATGGTATTGCCGCAGGGATGAGAAATACCGGTTGATTACAGATAATTAATGGTAGTTTTCGGGTGGTTATCTTGAAGGTAATCCACCCTATTTTTAAAATTTGTCAACTTTTTGTAGAACTTCTACTAAGTTGTTATTTTTAAAGGGAAAATCACCGTTAAAATTGGGCATTACTTCTGATTTTATCACTCAATCCCAGCTTTTGGGGGGTTCTATTGGCTAATATTAAGTAGCTGGTTATAATTAAATTAAAAATGGATTTTAGGTTCGATCCCCCCTGCCCCCCTTGATAAGGGGGGTGCCGATCCCCCCTTAGTCCCCCCTTTAATCCCCCCTTAATAAGGGGGGCATCTGATAATTTTTAACGCCTACCTACTTACTATTACTTATTGACTAAAAATGAAGATTTTACTGCTAACAGTTGACAATTGATGAGCGACCCCGAAGAGAGGCAATTAAGCTCCCTGGTGTGTCGGAAGATTAGAGATTGTGCCAAAATGGAGAAAGTGACCCAAGGATTACAGGTAAATTGTTAAAAAAAAGGATCGAGTAACCGTGACTGATACCAACCTAGATATACTATCCCTGACGGATCCAGCGATCGCAGGGATTTTGCAAAAAGAACTGCAACGTCAAAGAGATCACCTAGAATTAATCGCTAGTGAAAACTTTACCTCCGCTGCCGTCATGGCCGCCCAGGGTTCGGTTTTAACCAACAAATACGCGGAAGGACTGCCCAAAAAACGCTACTATGGCGGTTGCGAATACATTGACGAAGCGGAACAATTAGCGATCGATCGGGTTAAACGACTATTTGGGGCAAACCACGCTAACGTACAACCCCACTCCGGCGCCCAAGCTAATTTCGCCGTTTTCCTGACCCTCTTGCAGCCCGGCGATACGATTATGGGTATGGATCTCTCCCACGGGGGTCATCTTACCCACGGTTCCCCCGTTAACGTTTCCGGAAAATGGTTCCGAGTAGTACAGTATGGAGTAAGTCCCGACAGCGAACGCCTTGACTACGATCTCATCCTTGACATCGCTCGCAAGGAAAAACCCAAACTAATTATCTGCGGTTATTCTGCCTACTCGCGCCGGATTGATTTCGAGAAATTCCGCGCCATCGCTGACGCAGTGGGGGCCTACCTGATGGCAGATATTGCCCATATTGCCGGTTTAGTGGCCACTGGTCATCATCCTAATCCCCTACCCCACTGTGATGTGGTCACTACCACCACTCACAAAACCCTGCGCGGTCCTAGGGGGGGGTTAATTATGACCAAAGACGAGGAATTAGGCAAAAAATTCGATAAATCCGTCTTCCCCGGTACCCAAGGCGGACCCCTAGAACACGTGATTGCGGCGAAAGCTGTGGCTTTTGGGGAGGCCCTGAAACCGGAGTTTAAAATCTATTCGGGCCAAGTAATCGCTAATGCCCAAGCTTTAGCCGGTCAGTTGAAGGCTAGAGGGATTAAAATTGTCACTGATGGTACGGATAATCACTTGATGTTACTCGATTTAAGATCCGTGGGCATGACCGGGAAAGAGGCCGATCGCTTAGTGAGTACCATTAATATTACCGCTAATAAAAACACTGTTCCCTTCGATCCCGAGTCTCCCTTTGTTACCAGTGGTCTGCGCTTGGGTTCCCCGGCTATGACCACCAGAGGACTAGGAGAAACGGAATTTATCGAGATTGGCAACATTATCGCCG
Source organism: Microcystis sp. M53603_WE2 (assembly GCF_030065435.1). Lineage (NCBI taxonomy): Bacteria > Bacillati > Cyanobacteriota > Cyanophyceae > Chroococcales > Microcystaceae > Microcystis > Microcystis sp. M53603_WE2. The sequence continues at coordinate 4,630 of NZ_JASJFF010000312.1, read as the reverse complement.
ATATTCTCCTTAATCCCGGTGATGAAGCCCTGAGAACTGCTTGCCGTCAACGGGTAGGGAAACTCTGTGAAAGCTTCCCCCTCTATCCCCATCTCCATATTTCCGTCCCCGCCTTGGCCTAAAACGAGAGATAATAAAAATTCATAATTGGCGATTGCCTGTCAGTTGCCAATTGTGAATTAAATCGCCCCCCAATTCCCATGTCCGGAGATTTATACTATCTAATTGCTTTTCTGATCGCCCATACCGTGGTGCTTTGGAGTACCCCCCTCGTCAGAACCGTCGGACTGAAAAGCGGTTACGTCGATAAACCCAACGAAAGGAAGGTCCATGAAAAGCCTATGGTTCGACTGGGGGGAGTTTCGATCTTTATCGGCGCTTTAACTGCCCTCCTGATCGTTTGGTGGTTAGGAGGGTTTGCTGGTTTAAACAGCGATCGAGAATGGGAAGTGTGGGGCGTAACCCTAGGCGGCTTGGGCTTTTTTCTCATCGGTCTAGCGGATGATCTTTTTAATCTTTCGCCCCTCATTCGTCTGCTAATGCAGTTTAGCGTCGCTTTTCTAGCTTGGCAAGCTGGGGTGAGGATCGATTTCCTCTCTATTCCCTTCGGCGATTTATTACAAATTCATTGGCTAAGTTTACCGATTACTCTCCTCTGGTTAGTGGGGATGGCTAACGCGATTAACTGGATTGACGGTTTAGATGGATTAGCGGCGGGGGTTTCGGGTATATCTGCCGTGGTGATTTTGATTGTAACTTTGGTGATGGGACAACCGGCCGCCGCTATTATCGCCGCCGCTTTAGCGGGTGGGGCCTTGGGTTTTCTGCGTTACAATTTTAACCCCGCTCAAATTTTTATGGGGGATGGTGGAGCCTATTTTATGGGTTTTACCCTCGCGGGTGTGGCGGTGATTGGATTGGCGAAAACCACTGCTGTGACTACTGTTGCCGTTACCGCCGTCTTACTACCCTATCTCATCCTCGCAGTTCCTCTCCTCGATATGTCCACGGTGATTATTTCCCGTCTCAAACGCGGAAAATCCCCTTTTGTGGCTGATAAACGTCATTTACACCATCGTTTACTGAAAGCGGGTATCTCTCACCGTCTGACAGTATTATTTATCTACGCCCTAACTCTCTGGGTGGGCAGTTTAGCCCTCGGTTTCTCCAATGTTCCCAGTGGTTGGGGTTTTGCCTTTGGTGCAACTCTCCTCCTCGGTTACGTCGGTTGGCAAGTCTGGCGCAATCGTGGCAGTGAACCGTAAGCCATCTTAAACTAGAAAAAAGATTAATAATTAAGATAGCGGCAGGATAACTCTGGGAGTTTAGCAAATGTCTAACGAAACCGTAACTTATTCCCTTGAAACGGTCCTCAAGGAAATCAAAGACAGCATCAAGGAAGTCAACCACAAAGCTGATAGAATCGAGCAACGTCTGACAAAATTAGAAATCGGACAGGCAGAACTTAAAGGAGAAATTAAAGCTTTAGATGAGCGACTAAGCACAAAAATTGACGGATTGACCGCTAGAGTTGCCTATCAAGAGTTTACTAATCGAGGCATTTTGATCGCCCTTGTTGTTGCTATTTTAGGAGGAGCAGCTAAACTTTTTGGGTTTATTGGCAACCCCTAGAAGTTGCCCTTAGCATCATAAATTTTTCCTATCTTATTTTTTCAGCAAGCCCTAATTAAAGTTATCAAAAGTAGGAGTTTAGCAAATGTCTAACGAAACCGTAACTTATTCCCTTGAAACTGTCCTGACAAGGATTGAGGGAAAAATCGACTCTTTACAAAGAGATGTTAATGAGCGTCTCACTAAGCTAGAGATAGGACAATCAGAAATAAGAGGGGATATTAAAGCCCTAGATTCTAAAGTTATGGAAATAGAAAAGCGTATTGACGACCTGAATGCACGGGTTAATATTAGCACTAATGGGTTTCTTGGCATTGTCGGAATTTTGGTGACAGGAATACTAGGCATTCTGGGAAAAATCGTCTTTTTCCCTAATACCTAAAAGTTATCCCTAATGGTAATTCGTCCAGATTTGTTTACTCTACAATTTTCAAGGATACAGAGAAAAACAATCTGCAAAAATCCCTCTTTCCTTTCTCCTCTCTGCGACTGTAGCGCCTCTGCGTGAAACAAAAAATATAACAATCATGCCCTAATCACAGTAATTCTATATTGATTTTCTGTCACCACAACTTCAGTGGATAATCTTTCTTCCATTGGTAAAGCATTTTTCCTCCTATCAAAGATAAATAACCAACCAAAATCTAAACCCAAACGCCCTAAATAAGATTCTAATTGTTCAATTCCATCAGCTTGAGGATCGCGTTTTTTATCCCGCCATACTTTTAATTCAATCCCTAAAATTACATCTTTATAACTCAGACATAAATCCATTCTATCGCTACCAATTGCATATTCCCTTTCTAAAACTCCCCCACCATTCACCACACGATGTAAAAAAGCCATTAATACTATATGTGGGGCAATTTCATGGTAAGCAGCACTACTTAATAATGGTTCGACCTGTTGTCGCCAAAACTTGAGAAATGCTGTTAATAAAGCATCAATATTTAATTCACCTTTTGCCGTCAACCAACTAGGACTAATTAAAGGTAAACTGTCTTGAGTTCCTTGGAATAAAACGCGGGGAATTACTTCACGATAAATGGGATTAGAAATAACTAATCCTCCCCTTGGATCACGTCGTAATAGTCCTAAATCTATTAAATATTGGCGATCATCTGCTAGGGTATCGGGTAAGGTTTGCCCTGCTAAAATCGGTTCAATAATGTTTTTCACTCGTTTTTCTCTGAGTTTTTCCGCCAAACTATCTAAATGAGTATCCTGACGAGCAATTAATATTTCCTTAGCTTGTAAAATGTTTTCTTCGGTAATAGCAATACTTCTATCTTTTACCATTTTTTCTACAATTTCTTTAGCTAAAGCATTGACTAACGAAGGTTGTCCTTGAGTTAAATCAAACGCTGTTTCTATAGCTTCTGGTGTGAAAATTTGTCCAGTTGCTGCTGTATGTTGTTGATATAATTCTCCCACTTCTGCAAGATTAAAATTTCGCATAGTCAGAGAAGCAACTTTGATATTAAAAGGACTAGATGTATTTAATCTATCACTACCACCAGATGCTACTTTATAATCTCTCACATCTCGTAAACCAATTAATCCTACTGAGGTCGGGAAATTTTCTGGACGTTTAGGAAAACCATCTCTTAACTGTCGTAAAATAGAAATTAATGTTTGGTCTTGTAAAGAATCAATTTCATCTATAAATAATACTAAAGGTCGATTTATAGCTTTTGCCCAACCTCTTAAAAAAGCCTTAATTCTATTTCCTGGTTCTTCCTGCTGCCATTGTTTAACAGGTGGTTGTAATTCGGTCGGTAAACTATCTTGAATTGTATTATACCAAGTTCCTAAAATTGCTAATTCTGCGGCAGTAGGATCATGATTAAATGGACTTCCTACTTCCACTGATACCATGACTGCGGCATAATTTCCTCTATCGGTAAGTTGTTGTGCTAGAGCTAACATTGCGGTGGTTTTCCCTGTTTGTCGTGGTGCGTGAAGGACAAAATAACTACGTTGTTGAATTAGCTCCTCTAAATCTGGTAATCGTACTGTGGGAGATAGCATATAGTGGATATCGTCTTTACAGGGACCGGCAATATTAAACCAGCGAGTCATAGAATTTTGGCAGTGGGTGAACTCTTTAAGTTTACACTATCTATAATTATGTTGGTATCAAGCAAGATTTTCACAGGTTATGTTTCTCCTTTAAATATTCCCATTTAGCTTGATCTGGATCAAAATCAGGAGGTGCAGGTTGGGTTTTCTCAAACCAGTTTTGCAAAACCTTGATTTTAGTTGGTCTTTTTGGTGTTTCTGGTGCTGGTTCAGTGGTTGGGGTTGTGGTATGATCAAGGGTATCTGTGGCTGCCCAAACTACAATTTCCACGTTTCTGGGGGGTAAATTCAGGGGTTGGGTAATCAGCAAGTTACCAGATTGATCAATTTTTCCTTTGAGTTTGTATGCTTGCATGATGTTTTTTTAGGACTTACGCAAGACGTGGCTGAACGCCTTATTCTTGCGTAGGGGTAATTCATGAATTACCCCTACTTTCGGTCTTTTTTGCGTAAGTCCTGTTTTTATGATAATCTATTTTTAGATGATATCATATTGATAAAAATTCACTCTCTAAATTTGGGTTTAAATTATGATAACTACACTCATTGAACGGGAAGCAGAACCAATTTTAATTAGTGACCTAACCTGGAGAGAATTTAAAGCTGTTGAACAGCTAATTGAGCGCCCAGGGTTAAGGTTATCTTTTTTAGATGGAGTTTTGGAGATTAGAAAAATGCCAGGGAAAAAACAGGAAACTATCAAAAAACGTATTGCTTCTTTAGTAGAAATTTATTTAGAATTTTTGGAATTAGATTTTACTCCTACTGGTTCTGTCACCTTAGAAAATGAATTTGAAAAGGTTAAAAGAGAAGGTGATAAATCCTATGAGTTGGGAGCAAATAGAAAACATCCTGATTTAGTGATTGAGGTGGTTGTTAGTAGTGGAGGAATTAATAAACTGGAAGCATACAAACG
>NZ_JASJFF010000966.1:0-3831 GCF_030065435.1 Microcystis sp. M53603_WE2 | reverse complement strand
TCGATAAACTCAAATAACCCTACCGCTTTACTAAATTCTACCAATAAATCTACATCACTGTCAAAACGTGCTTCATCCCTTGCTACTGAACCAAATAGAGACAGAGATTTTACCCCTAGTTTTTCTAATTGTTCTCGGTGTTTTGCGAGAATTGTTAGTACTTCATCTCGTTTCATGGCTATTTCCTGAAATCTGATTCCTTCATTGTAACCTTAATGGTTGTCTCGTTGATATTGGCTCTCATGATGAAGTTTATTAAAATAGAAATTATTATTGAACTTAGAAATGCTCTGCCAGTGCCAAATACCACCATTAATTAGTTTGCTTAGGTTTTTCAAGTTGCTCTTTAACTAATTCTAAGGGAAGTTTTAACACTCTAGCAATTTGTTCGACGGTTAAGCCTTCTTTCATCAATTCTGTAGCGATTTCGAGTTTATATTCTTCTTCTGGATCAAATTTTTGTAATTGGTTTTCTGGTAGTTGATTACAGATATGACCTTTATTAATTTGGACACCGTTAACGACATTATTGTTAGCGACATTATAATAATACCTTCGCAGACTAGACCTAAGATTAGCTTTATTAACTTCTTCTCCTAAAATTTCCGATAAGGTTTTCCATAGCTTACCGGCTACATCCTTGACATATTTCTCGGAACGATGATGATTTTTAGCGATTTCTGTGTATTTTTGGTGATTAATCACCCCTTCTAAGATTTCAGACTGAACATCATCTAAATTCTCTCCTGTATAGGAAAAGATGAGATTATCAACAGTTGTAATTAAAGAGTGAATATCAAAATTGTTCATTTTTAAACACAGAGTCAAGATTAATAAGCTTTTACCCGACATTATATGACATTATAAGGTGTACGGTCAATTTAATATTATTTTTAGATTTAAGTTATTTTTCTTAATACTGCTTTATATAACTTTATATGACTTTAAAAGCCTTGAAGGAAAATTTCAACGTATTTAGAATACGGTGGTATTTTATATTGGAGGTGGGAAGTCACAAAATGCGACTTAAACCGTTTGTATTTATTGTATCTAGTTTCTTGAGTTCCTCTTTGTCCATGAATGCTCTTGCTATCAGCCTAGGTGGGGGTATTTCTGGATCTTATGAAATATTTAAAGGTATAATAGAGCCGTTCGATATTACAATTGATGGACAAACAATTAATACAGGATTAGTAAATTTTACACTAGATTCTTCAGAGTCTTCAAACTTTATTTTTGATTTTAATAATATGACTCATGCCTATGAAGCGAGTCTTTTGATAACAGCACCAGGATTAGATTTACTAGGTGCACCACCGCAAAGAATCACTGTCAGCTTAACAGGAGCAATAACAAGTACAGTACCAGATGATGTTATTCCTGGTTCAGAATTTGATTTAACAATTTTTTCTGAAACTCTAACAGGAGGTGGCGTATTTGAATCAGGACAATTATTATCAGGTTGGAGATACAATAATATTCAAATAAATACCACAAATGTTACCAATGTAAATGTACAAATAGGAAATGACAATAAAGCTGAAACGAAGTGTGATACCTCTAGTAAAGCTGAAGGAAGTGGACGAGTTGATGCTAACTTAACTGATCCTACGGGAAAACAAGTTATCCCTCTTACTGGACAAGGACAGACAAGTTCAGGTAATAATAAACTAAGCTGTCCACCTCCAAAAACATTAGAACCCACCTCAACCCTAAGTCTTCTTTCCCTGGGAATACTTGGTGCAGGTGCAACCCTAAAACGCAAAGTAAAACGCTCTCATTCAACCGAAAAAGAACCCAGTAACGTCGGTTAAATTGCTTTTTTATATAACTCATTCCCCCTTAATTTTAGACCAGTTGAGGGGGATTTTTATGCTCTTGCTTCTCCTTCTTGTATTTTTAACTGAATATTTGCTATAATAAACGAAGGGTAAGCATCAATCATCTTCAAGCGATAGAAACTATTATTGAGGAACGACAAAATGAACTTAGAAATGCTTGGACAAAACACTTCTCAAGCTGAAGTAACTCATATTTCTTCCCATGGAATATGGATTCTGGCAAACAATGAAGAAATGTTTCTTTCCTATCAAAATTTTTACTGGTTTCAAGATGTCCCTATTAGAAAAATTTTAAATATACAAGAGCCTTTTCCTAATCATTTTTATTGGCCAGATTTAGATGTAGATTTAAGCAAAGAAATTATTAAAAATCCTGAGAGATTTCCTTTAAAAGTTAAAGCCTAGTTTTTATCCTTAATTAAGTGCGATGCCGAAGGCACTGCGTAGCAGCACGCTGATCTTGTAGGGTGCGTTCCCTAAGGCAACTTCTACCGCTCCAGCGATCGATTTTTGGGGAACGCACCATGCACATTGATTATTGCGATCGCTGATCTTGTAGGGTGCGTTCATAAAATGTAACGCACCTTATTTTTATTGCTTGTCCTTCTGTATCCCATAGGATACACTTAAGGCATGATTGAAATTCGCCAGACCGAAACCTACTCTCAGTGGTTTAGCAATTTGCGGGATCGCCAAGCAAAAGCACTTATAGACATTCGTGTTCGTCGCCTGTCTATGGGCAATCCAGGCGATGTTAAACCAGTAGGAAAAGGTGTATCGGAACTGCGGATCGATTATGGCCCAGGCTATCGGGTGTATTTCATTCAGCGAGGCGAGACCTTGATCATCCTCTTGGCAGGAGGAGATAAGCAAACTCAAGAACGGGACATCAAAACAGCATTAAATTTAGCACAAGACTTATAGGAGATTTTCATGGCTACTATCCAAACCTATCCTTGGGATGCGGCAGAACATCTCGAAACAAAAGAAGATATAGCTGCATATCTTGAAGCAGCTCTTGAAGATGGCGATCCAAGCTTAGTGGTAGCAGCATTAGGTGATATTGCTCGATCTAAAGGGATGACACATATTGCCCGTGAAACAGGGTTGGGGCGTGAAAGTCTCTATAAAGCTTTGTCAATCGAAGGCAATCCAGAGTTTGCCACAGTTCTTAAGGTCTTACAATCACTTGGGTTACGCCTCCAAGTCGTACCAATTGCCTAACTTCACCGTTATACTGAATCGGTTTTTAATAGCATGATTAACTCCCAATCCCACTTTAAAAACCCGCTCCCTTTTCCCCACTTTCCACTCCCCCATACCTGTTAAACGGGATTTAGGATCAGAGCGATCGCTAGATTAAGGGTTAAGTAATGTTAAGATCATAATTCTTCATGAAGAAAGCGCATGATCGCCGAGTAACTGTAGCTAAAAATACCAAATTTTGCCCCAGTCACAATACATTAGGGATCAAGCGCATTCGATCGAAGCAGGAATTTTCTCCCCAGTATCTATGAATCAATCAGAAAGTTGTGGTAAGGTCTATCTCGTCGGTGCAGGTCCCGGAGATCCCGGTTTGTTGACCTTAAAAGCGAAAGTTCTCCTAGAAAATGCCGATGTTGTCCTCTATGATGCCCTAGTCAGCCCCTCGATTCTGACCATGATTAACCCCAGGGCCGAACAAATCCATGGGGGTAAGCGTTGCGGTCGTCATTCTCTAGTACAGGAGGAAATCACCGCTTTACTGATCGAGAAGGCCCAGACTAATGCTGTGGTTGTTCGTCTCAAGGGGGGTGATCCCTTTGTTTTCGGTCGCGGGGGTGAAGAAATGCTCGATCTGATTGCGGCTGGAATTAGCGTCGAGATCGTGCCGGGGATCACTTCAGGAATTGCCGTGCCTGCCTACGCCGGTATTCCCCTCACCCATCGCAATTATAGTTCTTCCGTTACCTTCGTCACCGGCCACGAGATGGCGGGTAAATATCGTCCT
>NZ_JASJFF010000011.1:0-1232 GCF_030065435.1 Microcystis sp. M53603_WE2 | reverse complement strand
GGTAGGAAAGCATGGGGATGAAGGTATGATAGCGAGATATGTAAAAGAACAAGATAAAGAATACCTGCAGCTACACCAAAATCTACAATTGAGTCTATTTTGATTCTGATACCCCGTCCGCTTGCGGCGGGGTAGTTCATTGATTAATTTTCACCCAGTCATCGTCGATAAATTAGCCTGCCTTAAAAACAGGTAAAGTGACTATCACCATTTTGCCTAATTTTTTCACTCTGGTAATGAACTTTTGATTATGAAATGATCCAAAGACGTTAATTTAAAAGATTGAGTTCAGGGGAGTTTGTTGGGTTGGTCTTGTGTTAAAATTGGGTTAGGGCTAGTCTGAATCATTTATCCTGTATCATTTAACGGCGGAGAAAACTATGGTAAAAACCTTTAAAGCAATTTTGAAAAATAATACCCTTCAATGGCTTGATGAAACCCCTGAAATCAACTCCGAATATCCTGTTAATGTTTATATTACCTTACTAGAAGAAAATATTATTGGTGAAAATCGATCTAACGGTCAAAAAATGGCCAATGCTTTGAAAAAAATTGCTAATAATAATACTTTTACTGATGTTGATACCCAACAGTGGCAACAACAAAATCGGTGCGATCGCTCTCTTCCTGATCGGGATTAAATCATGTTATTAGATAGTAATATTATTATCTATGCCGCTCAATTGGAAAATGAGTTTCTCCGGGAGTTTATTGCAGAAAATTCTCCTTATGTATCTGCTTTATCCTATCTGGAAGTTTTAGGCTACCATCGGTTAACTCATCAGGATAAAGTCTATTTTGAAGAATTTTTTAATGCTTCTCAAATTTTACCCATCTCTCAACCTGTAATTAACCAAGCAGTAACTTTAAAACAAATCAGAAAGATGTCCTTATGAGATGCCATTATTGCGGGAACAGCTTTCGTTTATAATTTAACAATTGTAACTCGCAATATTGATGATTTTAATTGGCTTAGTAAATTAAATCTAATTAGGGTTTGCTGAATAAGTACGGGCGAAGCATTCGGATAGAAAATCTACCTTTTCACCGATAGGTTATTGTCCGAATGCTTCGCCCCTACAGGACGCTGGCCGATGAAGACGCAAGGTTTTGAACGAAGATTCTCTCAAAATCTTGCACCTGATTGACCAATTGTCAATAGCTTTTGAGATACTCCAGCAATTCCAAATTCAGAATGTAGCAAGGAATACAGAATACAAAACGCTTTTGCC
>NZ_JASJFF010000602.1:0-8135 GCF_030065435.1 Microcystis sp. M53603_WE2 | reverse complement strand
GGGAAAACAAGCTTATTTTCTGCCGGAATTATTAATGGAATATCGTTTCCATGGCGGTCAAACTAGCTTAAAACAAGCGGTTCACTTTTTGCAAGCAAAACTGTTTTGTACAGAAGGTTATCACTTTAATGATGTAAAATTAGAAGAAGAAAGAGTAAAAAAAGCCGCTTTTTTACAGGAATCTTTGGGAATAAAATTAATTGAAAAGGGAGAAACCGAAGCTGGGCGAGTTTTAATAGAAAAAGCCTCGCAATTGTTAGGAAAATCCCGACGAGCTAGACTGGGTTTACTGCTTTCCTATTTACCTCTAAACTTGAGACAACTGGCTTTTCAAGGTTTCCGTCAACTACGCTCCAAAGATTACGCCGAACAGGTAAGAGCCGTCTAAACTATAATTTATAGCAGTTATCTTAATGGTCGGGTAGGAAGTTTTCGTTTTGGGGAGTGGGTCGTCGATACCAAATTAGGTTACACTTCATCTTTGTGACCAACGCTGCCAGTTTTTAAATTTAACTATCTATGGATACTATTCACGTTACAGGAATTCGTGCCTACGGTTACACAGGATATCTGGCCGAAGAACAGGTTTTAGGTCAATGGTTTGAGGTAGATTTATCCCTAGAACTTGATATCAGCATTGCTGGCAAAAGTGACGCGATTGAAGATACCCTAGATTATCGACAGGCGATCGAAATTGTCAAACACCAGATTGAAACCGGCAAATTTGCCCTAGTGGAAAAATTGGCCACGGTTATCGCTGAGGATATCCTACAACTCGAGGGCGTGCGACAGGTAAGAGTACAATTATCGAAACCCGCCGCCCCAATACCCCATTTCACTGGTAAAATCACCATCGATATTACTAGATCTCGTTGAGTTTACGGGTATTATCGACTAAACTTTCAGCAAAAGCGTCAAAACGTTGGGAAAGCTTCTCGTCAAGGATTTTTCCGTCTTCGTTGAAGACTTTCCACGCTTGTCCTAAGCTAATTTGTTCGGGAATTACCCAAGCATGAACCCAACGGAGAATGATTCTTAAGTCATTTAGGGCGTTACTATTGGATTGGCCGCCTAAAACACTGATTAATCCAGCAACCTTTCCCGATAACTCCTCAAAACTCATTAAATCTAGGGCATTCTTCATCACACCACTGACACTGCCATGATACTCCGGTGTCGCCAAAATTAATCCCGCTGCCGATTTAACCGTTTGCTGCATTTTGGCCACATCGGGATAGTCAGAATAGTCATCTCCCCCGTTACAGAAGGGTAAAGAGAGTTTTCTCAGGTCAATTATCTCCGTTTCTACTCCTAACGCCTGTACTCGACTGATAAGCTAAACGGCGCTTAACCTGCATGATCCAACAGCTATAACCCTTTTGGAGTCTATATCGGTGATCCGAAGTAAAAGCCGTTTAGCTTAGCAACTTCTAACGCCATCGCACTATAGGATCCTGGGCGTAAACTGCCATTAATACCAACAATTTTGATCATAGAACTTATACAAACTCATAACGACTACATATAAGCTAACAAAAAAAGAGACAATTGGGGAAGCTTAGTTAAAAAAATATGTCGATGGGGCGGAGGGGGCGATCGATCTAAGTTTTAATAGGAGTAGAAAGAAAGATTTATTCCATTTCCCCTCATTGCCATGCCAGAATTTCTCGATTTTCTCAAACATAAATATGCCTATGTGGCTATTGGTGAATTTAAACCGGGGTGTTTTTCCGAAGCCCAAAAACTCTACGAAAAAGCCGTTTCCACCTATTCCACGGGATTCCAGGGAGCTTTTCTGTTGCAAAAACCCGGAACCGACGAAGGAATTGCCGTGATCATCTGGGATAAAATCGATGATATGGAGGCAAATAAAAGCGAAGCCCACGAATTATTGCTGAAATCCATGGCTCCTCTGTTTGCGAAACCGCCTGTCACCGATTTTTATGAAGTATGTAGCGAGATAGAAGGTTCCCCCATTTAGGGATAATGTTTCTTTTCGGTGGCGATTAATTTGGCGGCTAAAACCCCGCCTAGGAAACCAAATAAATGTCCTTGCCAAGAAATCCCCGGACGGGAAGGCAAAACGCCCCAAATTGTGCCACCGTAGAGTAAGAAGACTAGAATTGACAAGAGTATAGAAGGAATATTTCTCTGGAAATAGCCCCGCAGTAATAAAAAACCTAAATAGCCAAAAATCAAGATACTTGCTCCGATATGGATGGATCCGGGAGCAGCAAATAACCAGACTCCTAACCCCCCCACCAGCATAGTTAACCCAGTCACAATAAAAAAGTCACTGGTTTCCTGTAACATCACCAACCAACCAAGAATCAGGAAAGGAACGGTATTAGCGATAAGATGGGGAAAGTCACCGTGTAGGAAAGGTGCGAAAAGAATACCCCGCAATCCGATGACTTGATGCGGAATAATCCCGAAAATGTCTAAACTGCCCCGAAAAACAAATTGATCTAAAATCTCTAACAGCCAAAAAATCGCCACAAAGGTAGCGAGGATTATTGCTTGGGTTTTTATTTCTTGCCGAGATCCTTGACTCATAAGATTGATGGATGAGTTATTTTTTCCCATTATAGCCCCCCACATCAGTTATCAGTTATCAGTTATCAGTTATCAGTGATTCAGTTACCAGTGATTCAGTTACCAGTTAAGTAGGTGGGTGGAATTAAATATAAGATGAACGTAGGTTGGGTTGAAGCATGAAACCCAACGCCCGATTGTGTTACGCTACCGCTAACCCATCCTACAAATAATTTTGCCTCCCTACTTATCAGGTGTGAGTTATCAGTTTACTGTTTACTGTTTGCTGCGGGACAAAGAGGGGCTAATTGACAGGAAAAACAAGCGGGATTTCTTGCTTTACAAACTGCCCGGCCGTGGTAAATAATACTAATAGAAAAAGTTTCCCAATCTGGTTGAGGTAGTAAAGCCATTAAATCCCGTTCAATTTTCACTGGATCGTTATTAGTAGTTAAACCCAAACGATTACTTAAGCGCTTAACGTGGGTATCTACTGTCACCCCCTCAATAATCCCGTAAGCGTGAGCAAGTACCACATTAGCCGTTTTTCTAGCTACCCCGGGTAACGTTAATAATTCCGCCATTGTCTTGGGTACTTCCCCCTGAAAATCCTTGAGGATTTTTTGACAAGCACCCTGAATATTTTTAGCTTTATTGCGATAGAATCCCGTGGAACGAATGAGAGTTTCTAACTCCTCTCGCTCGGCAAAAGCTAAGGATTTAGCATCGGGAAAACGAGCGAATAAAGCAGGAGTTACCTTATTTACCCGCTCATCAGTGCATTGTGCCGAGAGAATCACTGCCACCAATAACTGCACGGGAGTTTGATAATTTAAGCTACAGGTTGCCTCTGGATATAATCGCTTTAAGTTGCTTAAAATTTCTAGGGCGCGCAGTTGAGGTTCAGTTTTTTTTCGAGAGTCCATCACTGGAATAAATCCTGAAAAACTGCTAGGTTAGCCGTGTCGCGCACGATTAAGAAAACTCCTAATCCTAAGAGTAAAACTAGACCTGTTTGCATGATGTTATCTTGCAGTTTAGTCGGGAGAGGTTTACCTACCAAAGCCTCGATTAATAAAAATACCAACTGACCACCATCAAGAGCAGGTAAAGGCAGAATATTAATCACCGCTAAGTTAATACTAATTAGGGCGGCAAATTGAAAAAGATTACCCGCATCATTACGAGCGATTGCGGCTCCGTATTCGACAATTTTAACCGGTCCTGCTACCTGTTGAACACTGTCTTTAAAGTTACTAACTAACTGCCCAAAACCTTGCACGGTTAATAGGGTTAATCGTTGAAATTCACCCGCACCTAAGCTAAAAGCTTGGCCAAAACTATCGGCTTTCAGGCGAGTTTCTTGACCGTTGGGAGCCAATCTAACCCCAATTTTACCCTGACCATCACTTCCCAATTCAGGAGTAACAATTAAATCGAGAGTTTCTGTGGGGCGTTTGATGGTTAATTTTAGGGGTTGATTAGGGGACGATTGAATAATGTCACGGAAGTCAATAATGGCATTTTGAGAAGCACCAAGGGGCTGATCATTGATAGCGAGGACGATATCACCCGCTTGTATTCCCGCTTGTTTAGCGACGGAATTTTCAGCCGTAAAAACCTCTGGAATAATTACCCCTTCTTGATAGTTAATTTGGGGAAAACCCACCGTAGCGACTTGGGTAACAAGCAAAAAATAGGCAAAAATTAAATTAGCAATTACTCCCGCACTAATGACGATAGCTCGATCGAAAACAGGACGATTGCGTAATAAATCAGGATCGTTATTGGGAATTTGACTATCGGGATCGTCATCGGGAAAACCAACGTAACCCCCTAAAGGAATGGCGCGGAGGGCGTATTCCGTTTCTTTACCTTGATATTTAGCTAAAGCTGGACCAAAACCGATGGAAAAGCGATTAACATGGATAGATTGCCAACGAGCAGCGGCAAAATGACCCAATTCGTGAACGACAATTAATAGGGCAAGTACACCGATCGCTATTAAAACTGACATGATGATCAAATTATAATGACTTAGCTTTTGTTTATTGTAAGCGATCCTCTTGGACAGATTTCAAAAAATCTGGAGTTATCGCTAATTTTTCGATCATTTATGATAGAAGTGATCTTAACTGCCTAATCTGACCTAACGGAGAGCGATCGATGCCTTTGAGTGAGCGCACCCAGCAATTGATCCCAAAAGCGAGAATCATCAGTTTCGCTAATTGGCCCTATCAGCAATCAGCGATCGCTATTTGGCAACAAGCGGATGATCAAACTTGCTATCTCAGCGATAGCGATTTAGATACTATCGTCAATTTAGAGCCTGATTTACTTGTTTATAGTCAACAAGCTCGAAAACTGCGGGATAATTCTAATAGTATCGTTGATAACGATCGGGCGATTATTTCGGGGTTAGAAGCTTTAAAATAATACAGCTTAGAGTATTTTAGCGACTCAGAAAAAAACGCAATTACTTCCTATTTCGATCATTTAATTACGGTTATGAAAAAGTTTTAAAACCGAGGCATTTAATCTGTGTTAAAATAATCAAGTCAACAGTTGAAAATGCCGCTCACCGAGGTTAAAACCCCGTTGAAACTCTCAAATCATCGGCGCAGGTGAGCCTCTTGGGATCAGCAAAAACCTTGAGCGAGTACCTAGCGGGTCGAGGCAGTTTATAAAAGTAAGGGAGATTAAACCTCTTGCATAATTAGTTTTGAGGGTTCAAAAACGGCACAAATAACGATTAAATTGTATAAAATCTGTAAATAGACTATTTAATTGATTATTATTCATTCTTAATTCTCCTAGCTACTGATTCCTAACCCTAACAACAATTTTTGATTTTTACAGGAGGTCTATTCTATGGATGCCAAAGCGAAATTATTAGAATTGATCGCTGGTAGAAATCGCGGACTCCTGGCGACAGAAAGCGACCGCGTGCGGATTTTAGCGGCGATCGAACAATTGGAGGATCACAATCCCCATCCCCATCCCCTCGAAGTTAAACAACTATTAGGGGGCAATTGGCGTTTGCTATTCACCAGCAGCCGCAACATTCTGGGAATAGATCGCCTACCTTTTTTTCAATTAGGGCAAATTTATCAATATCTCGACCTGAACAAGGCCAAACTCTACAATATCGCCGAAATTATCGGACTACCTTGGCTAGAAGGGGTAGTAATCGTCTCCGCTACCTTTGAACCCACATCCGAGCGCCGGGTAATGGTCAAATTTGAGCGCTCGATCCTCGGTCTGCAACGTCTTCTCAATTATCATTCTCCCCAAGAATTTATCGATGCGATCGAGAGTGGCAAAAAATTTCCTCCCCTCGATTTTTCTTTCAATAATCGCCAACAAACAGGTTGGCTCGATATCACCTATCTCGATGAAGATCTCCGCATCGGCCGCGGCAGCGAGGGCAGCGTCTTTATTCTCGCTAAGGAAAAAACCTAACTTACAGAGCTATTCAGGAGACTCCGAGACTCCGAGACAGCTTTTATGTATTCTCCCCACTACCCCACTACCCCACTACCCCACCTCCCCACTACCCCACACCCGACACCCCACTACCCCACTACCCCACCTCCCCACTTGCTCCCCCAGATGAATGCCCCGATCGGTTAGAATCAAAATATGGGAAAAAAATTATTTATTTTCGGGAACCTTTACTGAATTCTCCCGTCCTCAAGCTCTGAGTGAGGAGTTTATATCCTTAGAGGAAATCCCATGAGTCAATCGATTCCAGCATCTTGGTCACTTGAGGCCAAAAAGTCTCAAAACCCCGTGTCCCCTGACAAACTCTCCAACTACGATCTAATTGCACGCTGTCAGGAAGGGTGCCAGCCCGATCGAGCAGCTTTTGCGGAACTGCTGCGGCGCTATCAAGCTCATATTGATAAATTACTCTATCATTTGGCTCCCGATTGGCAAGATCGCGCTGATTTGGCTCAAGAGGTCTGGATTCGCGTCTATCGCAATATTAACCGTCTCCATGAACCCCTCAAGTTCCGCGGTTGGTTAAGTCGCATTGCCACTAATCTTTTTTACGACGAATTGCGGAAACGCAAGCGGGTTAATCACCCCATTTCCCTCGATGCTCCCCGGCGCGTGGAAGATGGCGAAATCGATTGGGATATCGAGTCCGATTACCCCAGTCCCGATGAACATCTCACCACCCACGAATTCTACGATCAATTACAGGCGGCGATCGCTGATTTACCAGAAGCTTTTCGGACAACTATTATTCTGCGAGAAATTGAAGGCATGGCCTACGAAGAAATTGCCGAGATGACGGGAGTTTCTTTAGGAACTGTTAAATCCCGCATTGCTCGCGCTCGCGCTAAATTACAATCCGTTTTACAGCCCTATTTTACCGAAGGCTAAAGAATATTGTGGTGATTCGGCACTAACGGCCGAAGTGAGGAGTCGTTAAATTTAACTAGCTCCGTGCTGGTGAAAAGTGATTGCATACCGATCGCTTCTGGTCGAGGTCAACCATGAATAATTATCAACCCGAAGACGTTCAATGGATCAAGTCTTTGTTACGTCACGATGACAGCGATGGCAACTCCGCAACCGAGGATATTTTATTCTTAGATGAGGATAACGAAGAAGCTCATCGTTTCGATTTAATTAGCGCCTATATTGATAACGAAGTAACGGTAGAGGAAAGGAAGCTAGTTCAGCATTGGTTAGACCATGATGCTGCTGCTAAAAAACTCTATCGGCAGCTCTTGGGATTACAAACAAATTTAAAGCAAATTCCCGTACCGGCTACTATTGCCAGCGACCGATTAGCAGAACAGGTGTTCAGAAAAGTCGATGGTCAGCGTCGTCGGCAATACTATGTTTATGGTGGCGCGATTTTCACCGCTATGGCGATCGCTGTTGGCTCCTACTTCGTCTCGGGACGCAATGATCCCCTCTCCCAAATGGCGAGCAGTCCGAGCAGTATTAGCCAAGAGGGAGACCATTTGATGATTGCTCTTAACCATCCGATTATGGAGATTCCCGCAACGGAACAGCCAAAAGAGAATGGCCAAAGGTAAGGTCTATGGAGATAAATGCCAGCATTCTCGTGCGATCGCCCAATCTTCCGCCGTAGCAATTACCATCACTCGCACTTTAGATGTCTCGCTGGCGATATCCTCATCCCGGGGACGAGCGGCATTTTTAGCTAAATCTAACTCTAAACCCAAAAAAGGCCAGCCTTGACTGGCTTTTTCCCGTACTAAAGCTGAATTTTCGCCGATTCCTGCCGTAAATACCAACACATCCAACCCCTCTAGAGAAGCGATCATCGATCCGATTAAACCTTTCAGACGATGAATATACATCTCAAATGCTAATTTTGCCCTCTCGTTGCCTTCGGCCATCGCCGTCGTAATTGCCCGCATATCCCCAGAAATACCCGAAATTCCCTTTAAACCCGATTCTTTATTGAGTAAACTATTTAAACTATCGGGATTATATTGATATTCTCGCTCTAGATAAATCAGAATCCCTGGATCGATCGAACCGCTGCGGGTTCCCATCATCAATCCCTCTAGGGGAGTAAATCCCATAGTAGTATCGATACTTTTACCCCCCTT
>NZ_JASJFF010000107.1:0-3912 GCF_030065435.1 Microcystis sp. M53603_WE2 | reverse complement strand
GGAGAGGCCGCCTTTAGCGGGAATCCGATAGAGAGGTTCGTAGTTAACCCAGTACGGGTCAAAGCGTACAAAGCTAATTCTAGATGCAATATTTGCGTACAGAATTAGTAACTATAGAGTTTTATCTCCAGAAAACGGGTTTCTCAAAGAAACCCGTTTTCTCAGTTCCAATGGCGCTTAAACTAATTGTAATCCAACTAATTCCATAATTAAGGCGATCTGCCAAAAGTTCAGAAAAGGGGTTTCTCAAAGAAACCCCTTTTCTTCCGTTTTCTCAGTTCCAATGGCGCTTAAGTGCCGCTGCCGTTCCCAGTAAGCCTAGGGCCAGCAAACCTAAGACAGAACTTGATTCAGGAACAGGAACAGGAACAGTCTGGGCAAAGCGAACTTCAGAGAGACCAATAGGCCCTGGTGCTGTCCAACCAACGAACCAATTGTTTGCTACATCAATTCTAGCATATTGGGCTTGAATCAAAGGGAAGGAAAAAAGTGTGGCAGGTATGTTGTTCGAAGTGCCTTCGGGAAGTGTTAGGGTTCCTGATACATAAACTGGACTGCTAAAGTCGGAGTTATTGGAGAGAATTAGTGTGAAATCCTTGATTCCGCGATCAGTAGCTGTGGTATTAAAAGCGTTGTAATTCCACAAAGCCAAGGTATCTAAGAACACAGAACTGCCAAAATTAAAATCAAGATTGACATCAGCAGGAGTCGTCCCGATTTCTAAACGTACTCCCCAGAAATTAGACAAATCGGTACCTCCGACGTGCTGTTGCTGCAAAGCGTTTCCAGGTCCAGTCAACCCATTGCCGTTGGCAGTGTTGACTAAGGCTCCAACGGTGGGAGTAGCAGAGCCTGCATTAAGCGTTAAGGTTGGAGTCGGATTGTAGATGATCGGCAGCGCTTGGACGGGGAGGACAGTCAGTACAGCGATCGCGCTAACTGTGCCAGCGAAGACAACACCAGCCAGAGAGAGAGATTTGAAGGTAGTTGTAAAATTCATGGGCAATTTTGGGCAAATTCCACCAGCATCTTACCCCCCCCCGATTTTGTCAAATATCGCTTTTTTATCGATTGCATAGATGTATAGAGTTTTATCTCCAGAAAACGGGTTTCTCAAAGAAACCCGTTTTCTCAGTTGATGAAATAAGCTAAAATCGAATCAACTCGTTGCCCTCGCCTTATGTTTTCTATCCAAACTACCTACACTCAAGCTCAAGAAAATTTAGCGAGCCTTCTGGATCGACTGGAAAGCGAGAATAGTATGGCGATTATTACTCGCCCTGGTCATAAAGATATGGCACTATTAAGCGCAGAGGAATTAACTGGCTTATTAGAAACCGTTTATCTTTTGCGATCGCCTGCGAATGCTAGAAAGTTATTGGCAGCACTGGAACGTTCAATGGAGAGGGACGTTCAAACAATACCGGGACAGACAGTTACAGAACTTTGTCAGGAGTTAGGAATTGAACGCCAAGAGTAGGGCAATTGTCTTTGATCACCAATTTCGAGAAGATTTAAGATGGTGGTACAAAACAGATAAAAAAATCGCCTTTCGCCTACTCGATCTCGTAGAATCTGTCACCGCCGATCCCTTTACTGGAATAGGCAAACCAGAACCCATAAAGTATCTTGAAGCTAATACTTGGTCACGCCGAATTACCACAGAACACCGTCTAGTCTATCGAGTCAAAGATGACCGCATTGAGTTTTTAGCAGCACGATATCACTATACTTAAACAGCTTATGTATTCCAGAAAACGGGTTTCTCAAAGAAACCCGTTTTCTTCTCAAAGAAACCCGTTTTCTCAGTTCCAATGGCGCTTAAATGCCGCTGCCGTTCCCAGTAAGCCTAGGGCCAGCAAACCTAAGACAGAATTTGATTCGGGAACAGAAACGGGAGCAATGGGAGTCCCCTCCAAATTCAGAGTCCAACTGCCAAGACTGCCAGTATCAGCAGCCCCAAGATCTGAAATCGTCAGCCGCCAGTCGCCGGCGGTCTGGGAGCCACCCAAGGAAGTGAGTATGGGAACAAGGGTTCCACTACCCGCACCGGTGGGGAAGTAGTTGCCGCCGGGGATGACAAAATCATCACCCCCGGAAGCCGCTACGGACCAGATGTTGCTGGTGGAGGCATCATTGAAACTGTAGGTGCCGTTGAAGTTGCTGGAGTCACCAAAGCCAGTGTTCACGCGACCGATCCGGTTGAACAGCGATACTGTCGTGTTGGTTGGGACGTAGGTGAGATTGGCGATCAAATCACCTACGTAGGAGTGGGTTAGGTTATTGAGGGTGACGGTGATGTTGGTGATCGAGAAGTTGGAACTGGTGGGAATGGTAATAGTGCTGGAAGCACCTGTGGCGTTGTTGTCAGGGATGCTGAAACCAGTACCAGTTCCAGTAAAGGTGACGGCGCTGGCGGGGAGGACAGTCATTCCAGCGATCGCGCTAACTGTGCTGGCGAGGACAACACCGAGACCAGACAGAGGTTTGAGGGTATTCATTGGCAATTTTGGGCAAATTCTGCTCCAAATCTTACCCCCCCCCCCGATTTTGTCAAATATCGCTTTTTTATCGATTGCATAGATGTATAGAGTTTTATCTCCAGAAAACGGGTTTCTCAAAGAAACCCGTTTTCTCAGTGCGATCGCTGGTGGAAGATCGGGTTTGGGATATTTGTAATGTTTGATACAAAGCTCTGGATTATCTGTTCTTAAGATGAAGGCTGGTGTTGCTAATTGATCGGAAAAGAGGCCGGCGCAAGCAGATAAAAACCGCAGAGAAGCTTGTGCCGTGGGATCAAAATTATTAAGCGGAGAATAGCCTCTGACCGGAATTCAACATCAAAGTTAGTAGGAAACTTGTCATCGCCTAAGTAAAGTAACCCTTTATCCACGACACAACACAATAGGAAAAATACTTATGAGTTATGGAACCCGTGTTCAAGCTATCTCTCAAGTAACGGATCGTAAACCCCTACCTAGCAAAATTCCTCAGCGTTTAGAGGCCCTCTGGGCAACCGATGTCTTTACCCTGAGCAAAATGCAGGCCAGTCTCCCGAAAGACGTATTCAAGTCGGTCAAAAACACGATTTTAACCGGGGGAAAATTAGACGTTTCCATCGCCAGTGCGGTAGCGGCAGCGATGAAAGATTGGGCCACGTCCAAAGGGGCGCTGTACTATGCCCACGTCTTCTATCCGATGACTAACGCCACCGCCGAAAAACACGATGGTTTTATCTCTGTGCAGAGCGACGGTTCGGTGATCACGGAATTTACGGGCAAAGTCTTAGTACAGGGAGAACCGGACGGGTCTTCCTTTCCTAACGGCGGACTTCGCTCCACCTTTGAAGCGCGGGGTTACACCGCTTGGGATGTCACCAGTCCCGCCTACGTCATGGAGACGGATAATGGTGTCACCCTGTGTATCCCCACGGTTTTTATCTCTTGGACAGGAGAGGCCCTCGACAAAAAAACGCCGCTTTTACGATCGATTTCATCGATGAGTAAAGCCGCCACCAGGGTGCTGAAGCTCTTAGGACATACGGAAGTCGCCCCCGTTAACTCCAGCTGCGGCGCTGAACAGGAATATTTTCTAGTCGATGCTCATTTTGCCCATAGTCGCCCCGATTTACTGCTCACCGGTCGCACCCTATTTGGTAAACCCGCCGCCAAGGGTCAACAGTTCGACGATCATTATTTTGGTGCGATTCCCGAACGGGTTCAGGTGTTTATGCAGGAAGTAGAGGAAAGAATGTATCGCCTCGGCATTCCAGCCAAAACCCGCCATAATGAAGTCGCCCCCGGACAGTTCGAGATTGCCCCCTTTTTCGAGGCTGCTAACGTGGCCAGTGACCATCAGCAGTTAATTATGACTTTGCTGAAAAGTACGGCTAAAAAACACGGTTTTGTTTGC
>NZ_JASJFF010000913.1:0-2170 GCF_030065435.1 Microcystis sp. M53603_WE2 | reverse complement strand
GCCCGTTCTGGGAAAAGTGAATGGGCCGAATATTTAGCCAAAATCAGCCAAAAACCCGTTATTTATATCGCCACCTCCTCGGTGGATGAAAAAGATCAAGAATGGTGCGATCGCATTGAAAGACACCGGCAGCGACGTTCCCCCCAATGGCAAACCCAAGAAATTCCCCGACAATTAAGCGAAACTATTGATAATAGCCCATTTTCTCACTGTTTATTGATCGATTCCCTCGGTACTTGGGTAGCCAATTGTTTAGAAATGTCGGCAGCTGAATGGTTAGAAATTAGCGATCGATTCTTGTATTCCCTCAAAAACGCGGCGGTTGATGTTATTCTGGTGGCGGAAGAAACCGGTTGGGGTGTGGTTCCCGCTTATCCCCTCGGTCGTCTGTTTCGCGATCGTTTAGGCGATCTCTGTCGTAGAATTGGCACAATAGCAGACGCGGTTTATCTAGTTACCGGCGGCCATGCTCTTAATTTAAGTCAATTGGGTCAGTCTTTGTCGATAATTGGGCAATAGAGAAGATGAGCAACGATTATCAGCGTCAAGTAATTGATTTTTATGCCCTTCGTCACGATTACGATAACGATTTTACGCAAGCTCGCGCCCTTAAATTAGTAAATTATCTCTATTTACAAAAAAGCCAATCTGTGCTATACGTGGCAACGGGAACGGGATTTATAGCGGTCGCAATTGCCCCAAAAGTGAAAAGTGTCATCGGGGTTGATTTCACGCCGGAAATGATTGCCAGAGCCGAAAAAAAGCTAGAAGCATTAAATATCGAGAATATTGACCTAATTAACGCCGATATAGCTGCTATTGACTTTGCCGAGTCTAGTTTCGATCTGATCATCTGTTCTCTGGCGATTGCACTTTTCCCCGATATCCCGCAAGTGCTGGCAAAATGGTATCAATGGTTAAAAAAAGGCGGTTCGGTCGCCTATCGGCTGCCGAAATTGCGACTCTAGTGAACAATTATCGCCGAGAAATCGAGAAAAATGCCACCGATCAGGGAGTATGGCAAGATGCAACCACTTTTTTTTGTCACTGCTAGTAAAAGTTAGAAAAAGATCATGAGTCAAGTTAAAACCATCTCCGGACGAGCTTTACCCTTGCGAGGCAACGATATTGACACCGATCGCATTATTCCGGCTCGTTTTTTGCGTTGTATCACCTTTGAAGGTTTAGGAGAACAAGTGTTCGCCGATGATCGAGCCGCTTTACAGGGGAGTCATCCTTTCGATCTACCCCAGTACCAAGGGGCGAAAATTTTGGTAGTTAATGGTAATTTTGGTTGTGGCTCTTCTCGGGAACACGCACCGCAAGCGATTTTACGTTGGGGAATTCAAGCAATTATCGGGGAAAGTTTCGCCGAAATATTTTTTGGCAATTGTATCGCTAATGGGGTTCCCTGTGTCACTGCTGAGGCTAAAACTATCGCCCATTTACAGGATTTAATTGCAGCTAATCCCGAAATTCCCGTCGATCTTTCTTTGCCAACCATGACGGTGGAATGGGGGGATTTTGTCGCTACCGTCTCTATGAATGAAGGTTCCCGACAGATGTTAATAGAAGGTGATTGGGATACCTGCGGACAGCTTTTACAAAATCTCGATCTAATTCAATCTACCGCACAAAAGTTACCCTATTTAAGTTTCGTCTAGAGAAACAATCTAGGCTGAGGGTGCGTTAGTAATAGATTAACGTACCCCGGCAGGGATTTTGTTGGAGATGCCGCGGCTGTAAATATTAAAAAATCTGCCCTATGACTAATTCTGATAATAATCTCCAAAATATCCAAGAACCGATTTTAAACGCTCCCGAAGATGTGCGAAAAATCATCGATCGAGTTTTAAAATTGGAAAGAGATAAGTTATACCAGCGCAATCCTCGCAATATCAATGATGATGTTTTAACGATTATTAAAGAAGTAATTCAATAATCAGTTATCAGTTATCAGGAGTCAGGAGATAGGGTGATAGGGTTTTGGGGTGATAGGGTGATAGGGATTTAGGGGTTTAGGGAAATTTGGCTCTTCGTTACTTGGTATGATTCGATCAGGGGGCATAAATCGACTAAATCCTTATCCGGCAAGAGACTTAATTGATTAGCTCGTTCTAGATCGAAAACAATTGACAAAAATCGCCAAATGTCTTTCTATATAAGGGTT
>NZ_JASJFF010000779.1:0-3296 GCF_030065435.1 Microcystis sp. M53603_WE2 | reverse complement strand
GTAGGGTGTGGGGTGTGGGGTGTAGGGTGTGGGGTGTAGGGTGTGGGGTGTAGGGTGTGGGGTGTGGGGTGTAGGGTGTAGGGTGTGGGGTGTGGGGAAGTGGGGAAGTGGGGAATTGGGGAATTGGGGAATTGGGGAAGCTGTCTCATCACCCTATCACCCCAAAACCCTATCACCCCAAAACCCTATCACCCTATTTTCTGACTCCTGCCTACCGACGGCTAAAATAACTGACTCGGTCTCCCTCCCCGGTCAAGATTGAAAGCGATAAGCTAGAGTGTGAGGAGTGAAAACTTTTTAATCTCGTTTCGCCCCTAGAGGATAATAGCTCGATGTTGCGAATTATCACAGAGCCATGGTCAGCCAGAACGGAACTGAGACGAATTCGGGAACGGTTCGACGATCCGGAAATTCGGGAAAAAGAATCGCTTGTCCGAGAGATTGTCGATCAGGTGCGACTTACTGGCGATCGCTCGTTGGTGGATTATACGGAAAAATTCTACCAACAGTCCCTTAATCTACAACAACTAAAGGTGAGTGGCTCGGAACTTGATGCTGCTTATCAACAGGTGTCGCAGGATTTATTAAATGCGATCGCCGTTGCCTGTGAAAAAATGGAGGCTTTTCATCGTCAGCGTCTTCCCAAAGCTTGGGTCCAGTTTCCTGAGGATGGTACGGTTCGGGGGAAACGTTATCAACCAGTTAACAGTGTGGGAATTGTCGTTCCCGATGGTAAACGAGCCTATCTCAGTTTATTGCTCCAACAGGCGATTCCTGCCAAAATAGCGGGGGTTAAACGGATTGTCATGGTATCTCCTGCCGATGAGGATTTACGCATCCATCCGGCGATTTTTGTGGCAGCCCAATCGGTGGGTATTAGTGAGATTTATCGGGTGGCTGGACCACAGGCGATCGCCGCTTTAGCCTACGGCACAAAAACGATCGCTCCCGTGGAGATGATTGCCGGAATAGGTGATTTTTATACTAATTTGGCTAAAAAACTGGTTTCTGACCATGTAAAAATCGATTATCTCTCTATTACTTCTGATTTAGTTATTATTGCCGATAATCAAGCTAATCCCAGACAGTTAGCCCTAGATCTATTAGCGCAAGCGGAACAGTATTCCCTAGCGGCAGCGATTTTATTGACGACGGATAAGGCTTTGGCTTTAATAGTACAGGAAGAAGTGCAAAAACAGTTACAGGTACATCCCCAGAGATTGTTAACGGAAAAAGCGATCGCTCATTATGGTTTAATCGTGGTGGTGGAATCATTGGAGAAAGCGATCGAATTATCGAATCTTTTTGCTCCCACCCATTTATCTTTGATGATCGATGAGCCTTGGGAAAAGCTATCTTCTGTGAGACAATCGGGAACTATTCTCCTCGGTTCCACTACTCCAAAAGCGGTGGCTGATTATTTGGGTTGTCCCGTGGGAGTGGAAACTTTTCTCGATTCCGCCACTTTAATCGAATATCCCGCCGATTCCTTCGCCTCCATAGCCCATAATCTACAAATATTAGCCCAAGCGGAGGGCTTTACGGCAACGGATGCGGGTATAGAATCCCGAGGTCAGGACAAGAACTAGAAAAACTATAATCTTCTCAAAGCAACTATTGGGTCTAATTTAGCGGCACGATGAGCGGGAACAACACCGAAAATTAGACCGATGGCACTAGAAACTCCTAAAGCGAGAATTATCGCAGGGATTGAGACACTGGTGGTTAAAGCGGCAAAAATTCCCGCTAGATACATTCCTTGAATGCCGACAAAAATCCCGATAATTCCGCCAGTGGTGGCTAAAATCACCGATTCAATCAGAAATTGACCTTTTATATCCCCTTCTTTCGCTCCTAAAGCCTTTCTTAACCCGATTTCTTGGGTTCTTTCCGTGACTGACACGAGCATAATATTCATGACACCGATTCCCCCGACAAAAAGGGAAATACTGGCGATCGAGGCTAACATTCTAGTTAAACTCTCGTTAGTCTCTTTGGTCATTTCTAGGACTGCGGTTTGGGGGAAAACCTGCACATAATTCTCGTCGCTGACCTGATGACGCATTTGCAGCAGGTTGCTAATCTGAAACTGAGCGGCTTTAATTTGGGCAGAGTTTTTGGCCAAGACAGAAATATGAGTCAGGGGAATGCCATAGATAGCTCTGCGGCCTTGAACCTGATTAGACATGGTAGTTAGGGGAATTAAGGCTCGATCGTCCTGATTAGTCTCAAATAAGGAGCCTTTCGCCTGTAAAACTCCAATAACTTGAAAACTAAGATTGCCGATGCGAAGATTTTCGCCCACGGGATTGCGATTACCAAAGAGATTTTTGGCTAATTCCGATCCCAAGACAATCACCCGATTATCCCGTTTCAGGTCAGATTCCATAATAAATCTACCTTTAGATAGTTGACGGTTACGCACGTTTAGGTACTCGGCTCCCACCCCGATTAGGGGGCTATTACTGGTTCTATTACCGAAGGATAAAATTCTTTTACCGCTCAATTCGGGAGAAATGGCGGCAATGGAGGGAACTTGAGATGCGATCGCTTGAGCATCTTCGTAGGTGAGAGGCCGGGGATTAGGAATTGTCCGCCGGACATTGCGCGAGGAGGTGGAAACAAATAAAACATTCGGTCCGAGAGCTTCAAACTGCTCGAGGGCGACTTTTTGCGCTCCTTCACCCACTCCCACTAGGGCAATGACGGAAGCGTTACCGATAGCAATTCCTAGCATGGTCAGACCACTACGCAGTTTATTGCCCATCAAAGCGGAAAAAGCCATTTTCAGGTTTTCTAGCATTTCCATGGTTAGTTATATTCAGTGGGGAAGTGGGGAAGTAGGAATTATGAATTATGAATTATGAATTGGGGAGATGGGGAAGTGGGGAGATGGGGAAGTGGGGAAGTGGGAAGTGGGAAGTGGGGAAATTGAACTAAAACCCCAAAACCCCAAAACCCCAACCCTCAACACCTGACTCCTGACTCCAGGCTCCTGATTAGCGTGCAGAGATTTGGATCGTTTCCGGTTTACTTAAATCGCCGGTAATAGTTAAACTGCGCCGATTAGCGTTGAGATGACGGACAATTTTATAGATGGCTTCAACTTGGTCACTAGCGCCGATTTTGGCCGCTAGAGTGGCTAGGTCAAGAGAAGTTCCCGTTTCCCGAACAACTTGCACGATTTTTCTTTGTAAATCCAGAATAGAAGCGGCGGCTTTTTTCCCTGCTTCTACCCCGGGTTGATGGTAGGCGTTAATGTTAACTAAACTAGCATAGAAACTAACGGCCCGTTC
>NZ_JASJFF010000907.1:0-2673 GCF_030065435.1 Microcystis sp. M53603_WE2 | reverse complement strand
GGTCAGTAGAACCTCTAGCCCGGGTAAAAGGCGCAGCAGATCTGTTATTTTAAAGGTAATTAGTCTGATCAAGTCGGACTTCTTAACCCCATCTATCACCCAGTACCCATCCTTCACTTGACTCAGGAGAAATTTTATGGCAGAATTATTCAAAGGCTTTGAGCAATTAGTCGAACTGGCGAAAATCTTAGAAGAGAAACTGGAGAAAGGGGAAATTAAAACCGAAATGCAATTTAATTCCCGTCCCTTGAGTAATATTCCCCGTGCTGGCGGTATTCCCCGTCCAGGGGGAGTTTATCGCCCGAACAATGCTGGTGGGGATGATTTTGAGGTCAATCGCTATCGCTCATCCTCCACTGATTCAGGGATTGAAGACACTATGACACCGCCCGAAGGATCCACAACTGCTTCCCTTAAAGATGTTGGTGGCTTGACGGAAGTGATTAAAGAACTCAAAGAACTAATTGCCATTCCTCTGAAACGCCCTGACTTGTTGGCCAAATTAGGACTTGAACCTACTCGCGGCGTTCTCTTAGTCGGACCACCCGGAACCGGTAAAACCCTGACTGCCCGTGCTTTGGCCGAAGAACTCGGTGTTAACTATATTGCCTTAGTCGGACCAGAGGTGATCAGCAAATATTATGGGGAAGCCGAGCAAAAACTGCGGGGAATTTTTGAGAAAGCCAGTAAGAATGCGCCTTGTATCGTTTTTATTGACGAAATTGATAGCATGGCACCCGATCGCAGTAAAGGTGAAGGGGAAGTAGAAAAAAGACTGGTAGCCCAATTGCTGGGTTTAATGGATGGCTTTGCCCAAAGCCGAGGGGTGATTGTTCTAGCGGCGACAAACCGTCCCGACCATCTTGACCCTGCCCTCCGTCGCCCTGGACGGTTTGACCGAGAAGTCCTCTTTCGGGTGCCTGACCGGGCGGGTCGTTTAGAAATCCTCCATATTCTCACCCGTTCCATGCCCCTAGATGAATCGGTTTCCTTAGCTCTGATTGCCGATAATGCGGTGGGATTTGTCGGGTCAGATTTAAAAGCCGTTTGCCAGAAAGCGGCCTATAGTGCTTTGCGACGCCAGGTTCCTACGATTGACTCGCAAATTCCAGAAACAATGACGGTGGTCCAAGCCGACTTTTTGCAAGCCCTTAAAGAAGTTAAACCGGCGGTATTGCGGTCTGTGGAAGTGGAATCTCCCCATGTGGACTGGGACAATATTGGCGGACTTGAACAGATTAAACAAACCCTACAGGAGTCCGTGGAAGGGGCATTACTCCATCCTCAATTATATACGCAAACCAAAGCCCAAGCTCCCAAAGGTATTTTACTTTGGGGTCCCCCCGGAACGGGAAAAACCTTATTGGCCAAAGCGGTTGCATCTCAGGCGCGAGCTAATTTTATTAGTATTAATGGACCTGAGCTTTTGAGTAAATGGGTAGGGGCGAGCGAACAAGCGGTGCGTGAGTTGTTTGCCAAAGCTCGTCAGGCAGCCCCTTGTGTGGTTTTTATTGATGAAATTGATACTTTAGCACCGGCAAGAGGTCGTTATAGTGGAGATTCAGGAGTGAGTGACCGGGTTGTGGGACAAATCCTCACGGAGTTAGATGGGTTGCAAACGGCGGCAACGATTTTAGTGATTGGAGCCACTAATCGCCCAGATGCTTTAGATCCAGCCTTATTGCGAGCGGGACGGTTAGATTTACAGTTAAAAGTTGATTTACCGAATGCCTCCAGTCGTTTAGCAATTCTGGGGGTTCATAATGATGAACGTCCTTTAGAGGATGTGGATTTAGGCTATTGGGCCGAGGCAACCGAAGGCTGGAATGGCGCAGATTTAGCGTTATTATGTAACCAAGCGGCACTGATGGCAATTCGTCGTTATCGCCATCAGGGAATGACTGACCCGGCTGAGATTCGCATTACAACGGCTGATTTTAATCATGCTTACCAACTGTTGGTTGAACAGCGTGCCAATTGATTTTTTTTCCCCCTTGCTTTAGTAGGGGGGAGAATCTCAATTCAGGAAAACCATCGTAAAAAGGAAAATTTTCAAAAATGTCTGCAATCATGGGTCTAATACTAAATCCGGTTATTAAAAACTGATTATTTATTTCCCCTTTTGCATGAGTGCCTGTCCTGATATGTAGCCTATACTCAACGGATTTGTGCGAAACGTTTAGGCATGAAATAAGGTTGAAATACCTGAAATAACCGCCTAGTAAGGTCTTCAGTCCCCTGACTGAATCTAATAGGTCAACCCTGACCAACCTTATAACTGTTTATATGTCCCGACGTTTAGTATCACCTCGATACCAAACTAGGCAAGGGGACTCAAGGTCAATACACTTTGTAACAATTATCTACAATTGCTACAAAGGTGAGAGTAACGGCGATAGCCACCCCCAGATTCAGAAGTCACAACTCTGGGACTGAAGCGGGGAACGGAAGGCGAGAGAGGTGTTACCTAACATCCATACCGAGACCACTGCCAACCATCCATGATTAGGCGTGAGCCAAATGTCCGACTTGAACCATCGTAATGAGTGGGTAGTGAAATAGGTTGAAACACTACGTTCAAAAGAACAAGGGGAAAAGTAAGGGTTTTTGAATCCACACCCACACAGACCTTTAAAGTACCCCGATGGATAGGACAAATCTAAAGATGGAATG
>NZ_JASJFF010000835.1:0-1153 GCF_030065435.1 Microcystis sp. M53603_WE2 | reverse complement strand
TGCGGGTTTTTCTGCCATGACCCTCGGCAATATTAGCAGGAATAGAAGCGGAAGCCCTGCGAATTTGAGAAATCATCCCGTAGGTTTCTTCTTTGGGGAAATTGCGAGTGGCTAAATAGCATTTTTCTGCCAAATCCATTCCTGTTTGCCAAACTTGTAAGTCTCGATAGGATTGTATTCTCATCAATTTCTCAGCAATTTTTTTATTATTCAACCATTAAATCCCAACCCCCATCCCCTAACCCCTAACCCCTAAACCCTAACCCCCAAGACCCCATGGCTATATAATTAAGCTTTGGGTAATTTGTCCCACCATAATTCTTGACCGCGAAAAACTGATGTCTTCTTTACTCTCTGCTATTCCCCTCGACGCGATCGCTTATAATCCCCAGGGTTTAGTACCGGCGATCGCTCAAGACTATCTTGATGCTACAGTGTTAATGATGGCCTGGATGAATCGGGAATCCCTCGAAAAAACCCTCACCACTGGGGAAGCATGGTATTGGAGTCGTTCTCGTCAAGAATTATGGCACAAGGGCGCTACTTCTGGCCATATCCAAAAAGTGCGTCAAATTCGCTACGATTGCGATAGTGATGCTATCTTACTGACTATTGAGCAAATCGGTGATATCGCCTGTCATACCGGCGAAAGAAGCTGTTTTCACCAAGTAAACTGGCAAAAATCACCGCCAGCGGCCGACACTCTCTCGGAATTGTTTAAGGTAATTTGCGATCGCAGAGACGATCCTCATCCGGAATCCTACACCTGTAAACTTTTGGCCGGAGGAGATAACAAAATTCTCAAGAAAATCGGCGAAGAATCGGCAGAAGTGGTCATGGCCTGCAAAGATAATGATGGCGATGCTATTGCCTCAGAAGTGGCCGATCTTTTTTATCATACCCTCGTCGCCCTCGCCTATCATCAAGTCCCCCTGCGAGATGTCTATAAAAAACTGCAAGACCGGCGCCGGTAATCAGTTATCAGTTATCAGTAATCAGTTATCAGTTATCAGATTTGAGTTTTAAGTGGGTGGGTGGAATTAAATATAAGATGAACGTAGGTTGGGTTGAAGCATGAAACCCAACGCCCGATTATGTTACGCTACCGCTAACCCATCCTACAAATAATTGTGCCTCCCTACTTAGGGTTTGC
>NZ_JASJFF010000471.1:0-1420 GCF_030065435.1 Microcystis sp. M53603_WE2 | reverse complement strand
GCTACCAAAAACTCAATATTTTCTTGAGGGCATTGCCAGAAACAATATAAATCATAATTTAAGTCATTAATCCAATAGGTTTTTATTTGTTGTCCAAAGAGTTGCTTAACAGCAAAAAATACAGAACCCCCACCAAAAAAAGGTTCTCGATATTCCCTAATATTGACAGGAATTTGCGGCAGAATTTGCTTAATTGCCCGGGATTTCCCCCCGGGATAACGCAAGGGACTTTTAATTGTTGACATTTTATACTAAATCCGTTTATTAAAGACTGATTATCTATTCCCCCTTTCGCCTTTTGCATGAGTGCCTGTCCTGATATGTAGCCTATACTCATAAGAATTCCGTTTAATTCCACATTTAGGACTCGTATCCTAAGGTTAGCAAAACCACTTCTTCCAATTGGGCAATTATTTCGGGACTCAGTTGTCCCAGTGTGCGGATCAAACGAGTTTTATCCAGCACTCTCATCTGAAAACATAGGGCAACAGAATCTTGGCCGAGTCCACCATTACCCTGTTCTATCAGTAAGCATATAGGCAAAGCAGCGCGACGTTGGTTGGTGGTGAGCGGAATAGCAATGATCGTAGTTGAGAACTGGGAAACAAGGTCATTCTGGAAAATGATGACGGGACGAATGCCCGCTTGTTCAGAACCTTGAGTTGGATTGAGGTCGGCTAACCAGACTTCACCCCGTTTCAGAGGATTAGTCATCATTGGTCTTCTTGATGGAGTATTACTGCATAGTCATTCATACCTTCTTCAGCAAAGGCGCGATCTTCATCAGCAAACTCTGCAAACAGATCGGCCAGTTGCATTGGATCGAGAACAGCCTGATGACGCTGACTGCGAAACTTTAAGAAGGCAATAAAATCAGCCACTTGCTGAAGCTGATTATCAGTTAGTCGATCCAAGTCTTGCTTAAGAGCTTCAGCACTTACTGGCATAGGAAGAAAAAACATTCCGACTTCCCCATTATAAGAGATCCTGGCCAACAGCCGTCTTCAACAAACCCCCATGAGTCCCTGAGCGCGTAGCGGGGTAGGGAGGACGTTCAGACGTTCGGACGTTATCAGTTACTACTGTCTGATTCACCCGCGCTGCTAGACCCATTACCACCTGAAGTTGCCGAGGGATTTGTTAGATTAGGAGTAGGTTTAGGGGTTGTCTGGGAAGCCTTTGGAGGTTGGGGACGTAGCTTGACCACTCCATTCCAACTACGCTTCACAGTTACAGATTGACGATGAGTATCAGAGGATTTTTCTTGGCTCATCGAAAATTTGGGTCTGAAACCCCGTCGTTCTACGACGGCTTTACTGTTAAATATTAGCGCATTTACACGATATATGCTAGAATGTGAGATATGGAGAAAGCCTATTCGTTTCGATTTTACCCAACACCAGAACAAGAGTCGCTATTG
>NZ_JASJFF010000825.1:0-2921 GCF_030065435.1 Microcystis sp. M53603_WE2 | reverse complement strand
GTGGGGTGTGGGGTGTAGGGTTTTACCGATTCTCATCTGGTCAATTACCTAATTTTCAGAGAAAAAGTCCCAGAATTTTCCCCCTATCTCTCCCACAACTGGTACTTTTTGATTGACAAAAAGTCTAAAAGTCTTACCCAACAAGGTTTTTAGATTTATTCAGCAAGCCCTATCTAAATTACTCGTTAAGACCCCCTAAAAGCGGGGTCAGCTTTAAGCCAAGGAATTAGGGGTACAGTTAGTTTGAGATAATTTTGATGCTGGCTATTCCTTCTTAAGTTATATTTATAAATATCCCCTCGACAGCTTGAAGAGCGAACCTTTATCCAATCTTTACCATCAAAAACCGAGCATTTAGCCATGTTATCGACTATAATCGGCCTAGTACAGAATTTGAACAGGTACAAAGATTTTGGGTTACTCAGGCCTTGAAACCAGAAGATGTGACGCAATTGCCGTTAAGTAACTGTTCCGAATCACACCCAACACTTGATTGAGAAAATAAATTAAGTCAAAGACGAATAAGCCATGACTTTTTGAGGGAGCATATTAACTTATATTTTGTCGAGGTATCGAAAAAATGATTAATGGTTCATCCAATTCCCGTTATCTCCTCATTGTGGAAGATCCTCAAGGGAGAAGAACAATTACCCTAGAAGACATGAAATATTCTCTCGGCCGTAAGTCCGATAATCAAATTGTTCTTCGCTCCAAATACGCATCTCGCTATCATGCGACTTTAATTAAAAAGAGTATTGATCGCCAAAATTTTTCCTATTGGATTCTTGATGGTGATTTAGAGGGAAATAAAAGTCATAATGGTATTTATGTCAATGGGTCTAAATGCTTGGTTCATGAATTAAAAGATGGTGATTTAATTAACTTTGGCTGTGATATAAACGCCAGTTTTCATTTAATAGCCAGTCAAGAAAAAATAGAGCAAGCACCGGTTAAAAGTTCAGGACAGCTACGAGTGGATCTGACGGAAAATGAAGCAAATTATAGCCGGGATGACCTCCACACAAAAAGTACCCTAATTCTCCATCATTCCCCATCCCAGACCATTAGTTTTGATAACAGGACTCAAGAGGAATCTTTCCTAGATATTCTCACGAATTTGCCTAACCGTTCTATCTTTAATGAATATCTGTCAAATGCTATTAATAATGCCCAGAAAAGTAATCAAATGCTCGGTCTGTTATTAGTGGATGTAGAGCGGCTAAGAAATGTCAACAATCGACTAGGTTATCGACTGGGAGATAACCTATTAAAAATCGTCAGTGAACGGTTAAGAAAAAATTTGAGATCGGGGGATATAGTCGCTCGTTGGGGAGGGGACGAATTTATTATCCTGCTGCCACAAATTAATAAGGCTAATGATCTGGAAAAAGTTAGTCAAAGAATTATTGAAACCCTAGAAAATAATTACGAAATCGAAAATCACTCCCTAGCCGTGCGATTCAATTTAGGTTCAGTTATCTGTCCCCCCGTCGGCACAGACAGAAAAATAATTTTACAGAAACTGGAGGAAAATTTAGTAGCGGTCAAGAATAATATCAATAATAACTCCAGGATAGAGTCAGTTAATGTTCACCCTAAAAATACTCGTAGTTCTAAAGTTGAATATTTTCTCTATCAGGCAATCAGAAATAATGAATTAGCTCTTTACTATCAACCGCAAGTTAATATGACTCAGTGGCAAGTGGAAGGGTTAGAGGTATTATTGCGCTGGTTACACCCTCAATTCGGATTAATCGCTCCTAATCGTTTCTTACCCTTAATCCAAGAAAGCGAGTTAATCCTTGAGCTTAATCGTTGGGTGCTGAAAAATGCCTGTCAACAAGCACAAATATGGCAGCAGCGAGGATTATTATACACTCCCATCTCGATCAATCTGTCCCCGCACCAATTGCGGGATCCGCAGTTGCTCACCATCCTCAAAGAAGTCTTGACTGAAAGCAAAATCGGGCCTTTCTTTCTGGAGATGGAAATAACCGAGACAAGTTTACTAGAAAATAGCCGCGAAACCGGTCGAATTCTTGGGGATTTGCAGGAATTGGGTATTAGTATCACCCTTGATGATTTTGGCAGCGGTTACGCGTCGATCGCCTATCTCGGTCAATTTTCCGTGAAAAAACTGAAAATAGAGCAATCTTTAACGAAAAACCTGAGTAATAATCCCCAAGATACCCGTTTTATCTCGTCATTGCTGGCGATAGCGAAAAGTTTTAACTTAATAGTGATCGCCAAGGGAGTAGAAACCCAACAACAATTAGAAATCCTGCAAGAATTAGGTTGCGAGAGAATGCAAGGCAATCGCATCAGTGGCCCTCTAGCAGTGGAGGAAATGACTAAATTTCTCCACACCCACCGCAGCCTGTCAGTAATCAGTGATCAGTGATCAGTTACCAGTTATCAGCTCTGGGTTTTTAGTAAGGAGGAGTAAATAGGGTTTGCGGCAAAAAGCTTTTCCTAGGGGCAGGGTGTCGCCCCCCCAACCCCCCCGACATCGGGGGGGCAGGTGGGGTGTGGGGTTTTACCCATTTTCAGGTGGTCAATTACCTAATTTTCAGGGAAAAATTCCCGGAATTTTCCCCCCAATCACTCCAATGGTCGGCACTTTTTGAGGTCAAAAAAGTCTAAAAGCCTTATCCAAAAAGGTTTTTAGATTTATTCAGCAAGCCCTAAATAGCATTAAGTACCTAAGCAAAATTAATTACACATATCTAACCACCTCTTGCCTCTTGCCCCTTGCCTATCTTCACTAGGAAATTAATTTTGCACGACTACTTAACAGTGCTGTCCTTTCACTGATCACTGTTTACTAGACCTCTTGCATAATTTTTTTATGGTATAATATAAGGTTTTGCTTTTTTCTCAATTCTTAGATTGAAGTGGAAAAAAGAATAAAATGTGATCTT
>NZ_JASJFF010000461.1:0-4107 GCF_030065435.1 Microcystis sp. M53603_WE2 | reverse complement strand
TGGAGGGATCGGGGGTAAAATTCAGGTACTTTTTCCCTGAAAATTAGGTAACTGACTACCTCAAAATCGGTAAAACCCTACACCCCACACCCCACACCCCACACCCTGCCCCCACCAACAAACTTTTTCAGCAGACCCTACTTACTGTCATCAAAAATATCTAACTGCTGCAGAGAGGGGGAATTATCCGACTTAACTGGTTTAATTTTCTTAATTCCTTGACGCAAACCGATCGCAATTTTACTATGTTTTTCGATTTGACCCATCACCTGCATGGCACGATCGATCACAGAAGCTGGTAAACCGGCTAATCTTCCCGCTTCGATACCGTAGGATTTATCCGCGCCTCCCGGTCGTACTTGGTGCAAAAATACTATCTCATGGGGTAATTCTTTGACCGTTACCTGATAATTGGCCACATTCTCTAAAATTGAGGCTAATTCGTTCAGTTCGTGGTAGTGAGTGGCGAAAATCGTCCGCGATTGCAGTACCGTGGCTAAATACTCCGCTACAGACCAAGCTATGGATAAACCGTCAAAAGTGGCTGTCCCGCGGCCAATTTCGTCTAGTAATACTAATGATCTGTCTGTGGCGTGATTGAGAATATTGGCGGTTTCGTTCATTTCCACCATAAAGGTGGATTGGCCCGTAGCGAGGTCATCCACAGCCCCCACCCGGGTGAAAATGCGATCGCAGATGGAGATTTTGGCCGACTTTGCTGGGACAAAACTGCCGGTTTGGGCTAACAATTGAATTAATCCCACCTGTCGCAGATAACAACTTTTGCCACTAGCATTGGGACCGGTGAGAATAATCAAGTCGGGGTATTCTAAACCTTCCTGATTGCCCAAATTAATCGAATTCGGCACAAAAAAGCCGGCCCCAAGGGATTGTTCCACCACGGGATGACGACCATCTTTAATATCGATAAGACGACCATCGGCGATTTCTGGGCGACAATATCCCTGATAAACGGCGATTTCTGCCAATGCTGCCAACACATCCAAAGCGGCGACTTTTGTGGCCACTTCCCGAATTTCTGGGGAAAATTCGGCCACTTGACGGCGTAAATCGCTAAAAATCTCGTATTCTAACTTATTTAATTCATCTACTGCCGTCAGAATTATATTTTCTTTCTCCTTTAACTCGGTGGTGATATAACGTTCCTCATTGACTAAAGTTTGCTTACGCACATAATCTTTTGGGGCGAAATCGGCTTTACTGCGGGGTAAACTGATATAATAACCGAAAGTTTTGTTATAATTAACCTTAAGATTACTAATACCCGTTCTTTCTTTCTCTGTCGTCTCCAGATTCTTAAACCAATCGATTACTTCCTGATAGTCGCGCCGCAGGGCATCCAATTGGGCATCAATTCCCTCACGAATCACCCCCCCTTCCTTCAGATGCAGCGGAGGAGATTCCACCAGATGCGCTATCACCTGCTGGCCTAATTTTTCTAAATCGGCGGGAATTTGCTGTAAAGCTTTCAAATAGGGCGAATTTCCCGAAGCAACCAAAGCCGCTAAATCGGCTAATTTGACTAAAGATGCCGCTAGGGAAAGTAAATCGCGGGCGTTAGCCGTTCCTGCGCCAACGCGACCGCTTAAACGTTCTATATCGTAGATTTCCCTTAATTTTTGCCGAATATCTTGGCGCAGGGCGGGATTATCCTTTAACTCTTGGATAGTATCTTGACGGGCGCGAATACCGCGAGAATCTAAGAGGGGTTGCAGTAACCAACGACGTAAGGCGCGACTACCCATGGCCGTACAAGTACGATCAATCGCCCATAATAGAGAACCATAGAAGCTACCATCGCGCACCGTTTGGGTAATTTCAAGGTTGCGACGGGTTTGCCCATCTAAAATCAAAAATTCGGAGATAGAGTAGGTTTTTAAAGGTTGTAGGGGGACTTGATTGGCTTTTTGGGTATCTTCAATGTATTCTAAGAGGCCTCCGGCGGCGCGAATAGCAAGGGGTAAATGTTCGCAGCCCATACCCTCTAGGGAACGCATTTTATAGGTGATTAGGAGACGATTTTTCGCCTCTGTGAGAGTAAAGATAGTTTGGGGACGGAGAGAATAACAAAAACTATCGGGTAAACAGGGGGGGAGATGGTCGGATTTTTCCCCAGGGCGCAAAATACGGTTTAAATCGGGGGCATTGATGGGAAAAAGGATTTCCGAGGGCTGTAAACGGCTTAATTCTAGGCTTAAAGCCGTTAAATCGCTGGCTTGGGTGGTGTAGAATTCTCCGGTGGAGATATCTGAATATGCTAATCCCCAATTTTCTCCGGTAATCACCACAGCGGCCAGAAAATTATTCTTTTTTGCGTTTAACATTCCCTCATCGGTGAGGGTTCCGGGGGTGAGCAGTTTGGTGATAGCGCGTTCTACGAGTCGTTTTTCGGCGGCTGCTTCCGTTGAATCCTCTACTTGGTCACAAATCGCCACTGCATAGCCTTTTTCCACCAATAAACGACTATAACGCTCTAGGGCGTGGTGGGGAACCCCGGTCATGGCGACTCTCCCAATCCCTTTACCCCCTTCCTTGCTGGTGAGAACTAATTCTAATTCTCTGGAGATAATCACCGCATCCTGAAAGAAACACTCGAAAAAATCGCCCACACGATAGAGTAAAAGAGCATTGGGATAGGTTTCTTTTACCTCCACATAATGCTGGTACATGGGGGTGAGTTTATCGCGATCGAGTCCGCGATAATCACGATGGGGATCTTTATTGGTAGCCGGTGGTTCTAGGGGAAAATCCGAGGGGAGAGTCATGGGTCAAAGAAAGCTGGACAATGTTTTAATGAACTGTTCCCCACCCCTTGGCTGAGTGGGAAGTTTCTGACGCTTCTTCGTCGATGGCGGTTGCCTCAGACTTCCGCACTAGGAGAACCACTTCATGGTTCCCCTTGCTGCATCTTCCCCACTCCCCTAGGCTGAGAGTGGGGACTGACGCAGGTTCGTTCAATATTAGATAGACACTTCGCTTAATTCGCGAGTGAGATGGTCAAAGGGTTCAGCGATCAAAGAGGTGTCGGCAATACCCGCCTCAGTAGCCATGGTTTGAATCATTTCGCTCATGATTTGGATACCGCGCACCGTCGGACCGATGGGAACCCCGAGGGAATTATAGGTTTCCCGCAGTCCTTGCAGTACCCGTTCATCTAGAACATTAGTATCGGCAGCCACCAGCGCATAACTGGCATAGCGGAGATAGTAATCCATATCCCGCAGACAGGCAGAATAACGACGGGTGGTGTAGGCATTACCCCCGGCGCGGATCAATTCGGGAACTTCTTCAAATAGACGAATCGCCGCCCCACGCACGAGCGCCGCCGAATTAGCGTTAATGAGGGCGGCGGCAGCTAGACGGGCAGTTCCCGAGGCAAAATATTGTTTAAGATTATCGATCGCATCTCGATCGAGATAACGTCCGGTGACATCGTATTTTCTAATCAGGCTAGTTACCGCGTCTCGCATTATTAAGTTTCTCCCAACAGCAATAAAGACATTTTTGAGTTTCGCTTTATTTATAATCTCACAGGGTTGAACTTCGGGGGACATCCCCAGTCTAACTCTCTTGCTTGTCTAACAATTTGTTGTTTTTTTGAGACATTTCTTTACATTTAAGGCATTGGCTGGACCGGCGCTGGGTGGCGGAATTATCCTTTATTAGTCGAGGTAGTGGACGAGGCACTCAAAATAACGAGATTATCCCGATGAATAATGGTTTCTGCGGCCATATAACCTAATAAACTGGCAATACGCTCGGAATGTTGACCTTTCACTCGATCGATCTCCTCACTACTATAATTAACAATTCCCCTAGCCAATTCCCGGCCTTCTTGATCGCACAATTGCACCGATTCCGAGGCGCTAAATTCCCCCTCCACTTTGGTAATCCCGGCCGCGAGCAGAGATTTTCCCCCCTGACAAATGGCTTGAATCGCCCCGGCATCGAGATAGATTTTACCCATGGGCATTAGTCCGTAGGCGATCCAGCGTTTGCGGGCGTTATCACTGCGTTTTTGGGACTCAAAACGGGTTCCGATCGCCTCTCCTGCCATAATTTTTAAGATATTACCAGGCTGCCGTC
>NZ_JASJFF010001162.1:0-2006 GCF_030065435.1 Microcystis sp. M53603_WE2 | reverse complement strand
GTATATCAACAAAAGAGCGGCGGAAGGGCGATCGGGTTTACAGTGCGCGGCAGCAGTAGTTATGTGGAATACAGCTATCAAAGCGGAGATTGGCTACTTTTTGGCAGTGAAACCGACGGTATTCCGGCAGATTTATTAAATCAATGTGATCATACAGTTTATATTCCCATGGCGGAACCGGGGGTGAGAAGTTTAAATCTTTCCGTTAGTGTGGCAATCGGATTATTTGAGGCCAGACGACAATTGGGATTTATTCGTTAGCGGGACATTTAGCTATATATAGCGTTTCTGATTCACAAGAGGTACATTCCCGATCCTGAACAGCTTAATCAGCAAAGGTTTAAGTGTGCCGCACAGATGCGAGAACCGCTATAAACAGAGCAAATAAACTAAATTGAGCAAAAAATCAGAAAATTGCTTTTATTTAGCTGATTTTTGCCCATATCAGAAAAAATAGTGATCGCAGTCAATCTTGTCCGTAATAACAGCAAGAAATTATGTGGATTATCCTAGAGCAAATTAATTTTTGCTCCTTTCTAATCCCATAATTTATTGAAAATAAAAAGGCAAGATGAGGCTCATGAATATCTTCGACCTTTCTCGAAAACATTTTGGCAATCTACAGCTTTTTCATCGGCAAAAATCCAACTCTGGCTTAACTCAAGTCGAGATGTTAGTTACCTTAATTTTATTAGGAATTCTCTTAACCATTGCCCTTTCTGTTTATCATCGTTTAATGGCTTGGATTCGCTTAAATATCGCCACCTTTGAAATATCACAGCAGTGGAAAAATACCCGTTACCAAGCCATGGGAGAAGGTTCTTATCCCCTATCTTTGTGCATGGCAGAAAGTGAAACTGAACAGATTAAAGTGGCAAAAGTACAAGGAGACGAATGTGAAAATGTCACCGATTGGACTCCCATCACTCGTGGTGTTAGCATCGATACTGATAATTCTACCCTACGCCGAGTTAGTGGACCTGTCGGTAATCAAGGGACAATTTATCGCGCTAGTTGGGCCGATACAAAGGGGGGGTTAGGGGGTTCTTGGGGACAGTTAGGCAGAATTACTTTAGTTGCTTCCGGTACACCAGACAAACGCTGTTTATTTTTATTCCGTGTTGATGGTAGTTGGGATATTCGCCAAGATGATAGATGTGTGGGTTAAAGCTGATTTAAAACTAGGGAATCAGGCGATCAATTTGTTGAGCTAAATCAAAATCTAAGTTACTTAAACCTCCCACTTCATGGGTAGTGAGGGAAAGAGTAACGCGATTATAATTGATGGTAATATCAGGATGATGACCTAGGAATTCAGCTGGAGTAACTAAGCGATTAACAAAAGTGATCGCTTCGATAAAATTGTTAAATTTAAAAGTTTTTTCAATCCGTTGATCTCGTAACTGCCAACCCGGGATAGTCTGTAATTGTTGAGAGATTTCTCGATCGGATAAACGAGTAGCGGGTAAAGAGAGGACTAATTCACCAGTTAACCCAATCATGAAAGCGATCGCTATTGCTAAGAATTGGTTCAACATTGAAGACGCTGCCGTAGTTGTGGTGAGCGGAAAAAGTGATCGATCGGGAGAGCATAATGTCGAGAGAGCCACGCTCAAAAATCGACAATTCTGACCGATAGCTTTTCTGGGGGGAAACTTAGACGGTTTTCAGTCCGTCTGGGATTACACTAGAAAATACTCACTTATTCGATCGAGCCGTTCATGATTATTTCCGTCGTAGCACTGAAGGGAGGGGTCGGGAAAACCACCACATCGATTCATTTGGCCGCCTATTTTCAAGAAAAAGCGCCCACCTTATTGATTGATGCGGATAAAAATCGTTCGGCTCTCCATTGGTCCCGGGAAGACACCCTTCCTTTTATGGTAGCGTCCCAAGCTGGAGCGACGGGACTGGTGAAACAATACACTCATATTATCGTCGATACCCAGGCCCGGCCGGAGCCAGACGAGTTAAAAGATTTAGCTCAGGGCAGCGATTTATTAATC
>NZ_JASJFF010000460.1:0-1307 GCF_030065435.1 Microcystis sp. M53603_WE2 | reverse complement strand
CTGCTGGGCAACCAAATTAGCCTGTAATTCAGAGCCGGCAATCGTTTTGACGATTTAGATAAAATTTTCAATGTGACACTTTAGGGTGCGGAATGTGGGTACCATCTAAGGAAGTTTGTCCAATGGCAGTTAGAACAGGTTTCTCGCCTGTTCTAACCTCTGACTGACTTAAGCCGGTCTTCCCTCCACCACCTTATCGATTAAACCGTAGGCGACAGCTTCCTCGGCGGAGAGGAAATAATCGCGGTCCGTGTCTTTTTCGATGCGTTCGATGGTTTGTCCAGTGCGATTAGCCATAATTTCGTTTAATTGCTGGCGAATACGCAGGATTTCCTTAGCTTCAATGTCGATATCCGTCGCTTGCCGGCGCCCGGTTCCGCCCATGGGTTGGTGAATCATAATCCGCGCATGGGGAAGGGCGAGACGCTTACCCGGACTACCGGAAGCCAGTAAAAATGCCCCCATAGAGGCCGCTAATCCCACACAAATAGTCACCACTTCCGCTTTGATGTACTGCATGGTGTCGTAGATGGCCATACCGGCGGTAACGGAACCCCCCGGCGAGTTGATATAGAGATAGATGGGTTTAGTGGGGTCTTCCGAGTCGAGATAAAGCATTTGGGCCACAAGGGCATTGGCTAACCCGTCGGTGAC
Organism: Microcystis sp. M53603_WE2; assembly: GCF_030065435.1. Lineage (NCBI taxonomy): Bacteria > Bacillati > Cyanobacteriota > Cyanophyceae > Chroococcales > Microcystaceae > Microcystis > Microcystis sp. M53603_WE2. The sequence continues at coordinate 653 of NZ_JASJFF010000460.1, read as the reverse complement.
TTCCTGCCCCAGAAAAAGAATGCGTTCCACCGAAAGACGGCTGTAAATGCTAATCCACTGTTCGTATTGGCTACCAGGCAGACGGTAGGGAACTTTTGGCACACCGATAGGCATAATTGGTAACAACTCCTGCTAATTTGTAATAAATCTTAACTAACTTGGGCGAGGGGTTTCGGTAGTTCCTTGCGACTTTCGAGAACGCGATCGATTAATCCGTAGTCTTTCGCCTGTTGTGGGGTGAGATAGAAGGTGCGATCCATATCTTTCGCCAGTTTTTCGGTGGTTTGACCCGTATTTTTCGAGAAAATTTCCAACATCGTCTGTTTGTTGGCGATTACTTCTTTGGCGCGAATCTGGATATCGGTGGCTTGTCCTTGCGCCCCAGTGCGGTTTTGGTTGAGAACGATGGTAGCGTGGGGTAAGGAGGCGCGAAAACCCTTGGTTCCTGCGGAAAGAATCATCGCGGCAGTTCCCATGGCCTGTCCGATACAGATAGTATGAACGGGAGGTTTAATGTAGTTGAGGGTGTCACAGATGGCGAAAGCTTCGGTTTCGTAGCCGATCGCGTCCCCCGTGTACCAGGATGTGCCGGTAGAGTTGATATAGAAGAAAATCGGTTTTTCGGGATCGTCAAATTGCAGGTAGAGCAGTTG
>NZ_JASJFF010000041.1:0-1968 GCF_030065435.1 Microcystis sp. M53603_WE2 | reverse complement strand
TGAAATCAAGTCAGGATAAGGGTTGGAGTGCTTACTGCAAAAATTGTTAAGAAAGATCCCTATAAGGGATAGCTTGATAAGGGGGGTGCCGATAGGCGGGGGGATCCCCCTTGATAAGGGGGGTGTCTGATAATTTTTAACGCCTACCTACTTACCTCACCATCAAGATAAATGCTATAATTATTTGATTCAAGAGCCAAAAGTAAAACCAGAAATATAGAGAGCTTACTAACAAGCTCTCTATAAAGTTTAGGTCTTTTACCACTTATCTTCCAGACTAGGCTCTGTTAGCAGTATTCAAGCTACCCACTTGAATATTCAGATTAATTTTTTGTCCTTCCCGGCTAATTTCTATGGGCAAATTATCGCCGATTTGAGTGTTAGCAACAATTTCCTGAACCGCATCGGGATCGGTGACATTCTTACCACCTACAGACTTTAACACATCACCCGATCGCAATCCCGCTGCTGCGGCAGGAGAATCTCTCATCACCCGCACTAACAAGACACCAGAATCATCGGGGATAGTCCAATTATCAGCCATAGGACTATCGGCTAATTGTTCTTTTACCTCCGGGGTTAACTGTACCATTTGAACACCGAGATAGGGATGTTCCACCTTACCCGTAGCGATTAATTGTTCGGCGATTCTTTGGGCAGTTTTAATCGGAATAGCAAAACCTAAACCCTGGGCATTCTGAATGATAGCAGTGTTAACTCCGATGACTTCTCCCCGAGCATTTAACAAAGGTCCGCCGGAATTTCCGGGGTTAATTGCCGCATCGGTTTGCAGGAAATCCACCCGTTTATCACTAGCACCAATTTGGGAGCCATTGCGTTCCTTGGCACTAATAATCCCCGTGGTGACAGTGTTATCTAATCCCAAAGGATTACCGATAGCGATCGCCCATTCTCCCACCTGTAAACTATCAGAATTACCTAATTTAACCGTGGGTAAATTGCTCGTTTCTACCTGTACCACTGCCACATCAGTTAAAGGATCACTACCTAAGACTTTACCATCAATAGTGCGACCATCTTTGAGGGTGACAGTCACCTTATCTGCTCCCTCGACAACGTGAGCATTGGTGATAATTTTACCGTCATTACTGATAATAAACCCCGAACCTGTACCCCTTTGAACTTGTTTTTCTCCTCGCTCGGGTATTTGGGAACCGAAGAAGCGACGGAAAACAGGATCGTTAGCAAATTCCGAAAAATCACCGCCTCCATTGACTTCCCTAGAAGCATTAATTCTTACCACCGCCGGCCCCACTTCTTGCACCACAGAAGCGACAAAATTGGTAGGAATAACCAGAGACGAGGGAGCGGCTGCCGCTGGTGTGGAGGGGCGAGGATTATTGGTAGCGGTGGCAATATTTTGGGCTAATTCTAGAGGATTTTGGCTGTAGGCGTAGGTGGCACCGATGCCTAACCCGGCACCCAAAACCAGTAAGGAGGAATAGGCAAAAAGTTTTTTCATTGCAGAAGATTTGGAGCGTTTAGGATTGCCTTCGTTGCGCGGGGAGATATTATCGTTAAAAATATTGCGAGTCATAGTTTTTATTGTTTAACCATTCTGAGAAGGGAATAAAAGTCAGTCCTAATAATCGTGGGTGTGAGAGGAGTGTTTCGGAAAATGGCTTGGGACTGACTATCTCTAATTTAGGCAGGGGATATGAACTTACTGTGACGCAGACATGAAGTTTTGATTGCAAGGTCATTATCCTAGTGGATAGACAGGTAGAAAGATAGAGAAAAAGGTCAATGATAGATTTTTCCTGGTTATTAAACCCAGGGTAAGAGCATCTCAATTAGGCTTGACAAAAGGCTCTCAGCACAGCAATCATATATAGCGTTTTTCAGTCTGCTGAGGTACAAAAGTTATGGGTTTTAGGCACTCATGCAAGAGGCAAAAGGCAAAAGGGAAGAAAAATAGGTGTACCTCACTAGCTTAGGAAACGCTAT
>NZ_JASJFF010000846.1:0-1972 GCF_030065435.1 Microcystis sp. M53603_WE2 | reverse complement strand
TGCTAATCCCATACCTCCAACCAATGCTGATATACCGGCTCCAGCACCCGCACCAATTGCCGCTGCTCCAATTGCCGTTGCGTCTTGTTCTTCTATTGCTTTTTTGGTTCCGTAAACTGCCGTGCCGACCACTGCTCCTGCCGCTGCTACTGGAGCCATGCCGACGCCTAGAGCAGTTCCTCCTACAGCAAGTCCCATACCCCCAACTACTGCCGATGCACTAGCTCCAATCGCTGTACCCACTCCCACTGAAATCATTGCCTCTTGAACTTCTTCTGGCTTATTTTTCTCCGTCATTATTTTTTGCCTCATTAGCTTTGGGTAATTATGAAACTCTAGCATAAGACAGACAAGCCGTGAACCACAACAAGCCAGGCGTTAAGGCGCATAAGTGCCAGTCGGGTGCATACAGTTATTAGCTGGCTTCTGGTATTACCAGCCACTGATTGTCTGAGATTTCCAAGGTTTTGAAACAACAGCGAAACGCTTTGCCTATCGGGCTGCAGGCATACACTCCGATTTGGCAATCGTCGGCTATCTTGTGTAAGTGTGTGATCCGCATTTGCAGCCAAGCCTGCCCATCATAAGAATTCTCTAGCAGAAAATCGCTCCCCCGTTTACTGATGCGATACCACATTTCGCGGTATCGTGAAGAAATGTCTTGCGTTGCCCAATCAGAATATCCCAAATTGGTCACCACAGAACCAAGCCGACTAGCTTGTTCGCTTTCATATTCCGTGGAAACTTTTATCCAATTCTGACTGTCAATCCGCACCATTAGGCCACATTGATCATATTTTTCCCGAGGCTGAAATTCTACTTGGGTCATTAGGGAAAAATCGCCAACTTGTCGCATCAATAAGCAATGCCCATCGTCTCTTTGAAAACCATAGTGCGTGTTTTGCCAAAAATCAGTTTTTTCATCTGTAGAAATTTCCAAGCCATTACCCAAACGATAATGCGTCGGCTCGTTGAGCCAGTAAAAATCATCTGACAATGCTGGCTGTAAAAAATTTTCACTAAGTCGCATAATATCGCTCCTAATCAGATACATCGTGATAAGCTAAACGGCTTTTACTTCGGATCACCGATATAGACTCCAAAAGGGTTATAGCTGTTGGATCATGCAGGTTAAGCGCCGTTTAGCTTATTACGAGGCCAGCTAACCATTGATTATACAGAAACTTTCCGAATAACCAAAGTAGGAATATATGGAAACTTTCGACATATCACCCCGTTTTGTGGATTACTGACAATCAGCCGAAATAACATCAGCTTTCCCCCAAGGTTTTAGCACCAATTGTTCAATCTGACTGCACTTCGTAACAAAAATTTACAATTATTCGACGGCACTCGCACTCCCGTCCTTCGCTGTGCCTAGACGTTTTTAGATTATTATCATTTGCTTAAATCAATGTTTAAGGAACGCACGCTACCAGATTGGTGTACTGTTACAGAGCATCCAAAACCAAAACTTTTAAATCTGGGACAGCAGCTAAACGGGCATCATTGGTCAAGAAAAACATAGCACCTTCTCCCATAGCAGTGGCGATCTGAATTGCGTCTGGAGTTCGCAAGTTTTGTCTTGCTCTTAACTGGGCGGCAACTTCGGCGATCTCAAGGGAAATAGGTACTGTGATTAAGTTTTCTTGATCGAGAAGAATATCACGATACTGGCCAGCAAGTTCTACATTGCCTGAGCGTAATGGATGCACCAAAACTTCCGACAGCGTCAACGTAGAGGTAACAGCTAACTCTTTTAACAAGCGAAGTTGCTCGTCTGGGGTGAGATTCTCAACTTGCCGGCGAACATCTTGGTAGGTAGTCAGCCTCTTTACGCCCTGTGGCTCTTCGTTAGTTGGTATGGTTCGATAGGGGGGCATAAATCGACTAAATCCTTATCTGGCAAGAGACTTAATTGATTAGTTCGCTCTAGAGCAAAAACAATTGACAAAAATCGCATCAATGTCCT
>NZ_JASJFF010000822.1:0-1447 GCF_030065435.1 Microcystis sp. M53603_WE2 | reverse complement strand
TGAGCCTGTGCCGATTATTTTTAGCAAACTCTCCTAGCTCTCTCTAACCTGAGTATCCTAGCATTGTTCCCAGTATTATTACTACTAATACTATCCATAAAGGGGGTCTTTTTCCTTTATCTTTCCGAAAGTCCTTGACTTGTTTCAGTTTTTCTATTAAGCTCAACATATATTTAAAAAGTTGGCGGTCACTTCTCATTTTACCAAGACAGTGATCGCTTTTACTTTTGATATTCTGATGGGAGAATGAAACAGCCCTAGGGGTTTGGGGGGTAGAACCCCCCAAAAGCTTGGATTGAGTGATAAAATCGGAAGTAATGCCCAATTTTAGCCGAGAGTTTCCAAGTAAAAATCCCAATTGGTAGATTGACAAAAATGAGATGCACCCTTACCTTCTGCCTTTTGCCTTCATTAGCTTATTCTTTTTTGTCGCTACCGGGAAAAACTCGACCTTGAATATTTTCTAACGCTGAAACTGCCGCTCGGGAACCGGCGATAATATCTCGTTCTTCTCCCCCTAAATATAGGCGGCCAAAACTGCCCACGGAAGTAACGTGTAGGATATTAATTAAAGCAGCTTTTTCGGCCTGATTAGCGGCTAGGGAAGCGTAGGCAGCCGGTTGCACTTCTAAAACGTACAAAGTCTGTCCCGCCATTAACATCATACCCCGAGAACTACGGTTAATTAATTGGGCTTGGTAAGCGTCAATGTTGCGAATAATTTGGCTAGAAACAATTTGCGGTTTCAGACAATCGCGCTGACTAACGCCTAAATACTGCAAAATTGCCTGACCGGCCGCCCTGACCTCTCCCTGACTGCTAGAATGGAGTTCTAAGAGTCCATAGAGTCGTTCTACGAATAGAACCCCCGGACGAACCACGGCGGATTTGAGGGCAATATCGGTGATGCGATTAATCTCGATGCCGGGGGAAATTTCAATCCAGAGGGAAGAATCCCCGGGTAAGGGTAAAAATCCTTGGGCGACTGTACCGATGTAAGCGGCGTGTTGAAGCTGTAAATTGTCAAGATAAACGTAACTGCGAAGTTCTACACCCAAGCTAATTTCTCCCTCTCTGGTCTATCTTAAAAGTTATGGGGACAGTGATAGGTTTTGCCGCCCTATCGATCGCCTTGAGGCTACAGTTAGACCTAAAATGTCTTTAAGTCCCCTTTCTGTCCTCTAGCAAATCCCCATTCCAACCCCGGAGCGATGATTAATCAATCCTTAATTAGGGCTTAGGCATTGCCATCTTTCACTATAGTATAGAATTGACTGCCCTTAAATTTGCTGGGGAGAAGCGGTAAAAAAAACTATAATTATGGGGACAAACTCAGGGAAAAACCAGCATGACGATTCTTTTAGGGGGAGATATCGGGGGAACTAAAACAATCCTGCGTTTAGTGGATTGCCAAAACTCATCGGATAGTCCCCAACCCCGGCTAATT
>NZ_JASJFF010001062.1:0-4357 GCF_030065435.1 Microcystis sp. M53603_WE2 | reverse complement strand
CACGAAACCTGAACAATCAGGAGAATTATTGTTAAAATTGTCGCGAGAAACGGTTCCCACTATCGATAACGGTAAAATTCTCGAATTAAGAGAATCGGGAGCCAGTAAAGCTCAAGAATTAGCCATCCCTGGCAGAAAAGACGAAGAATGGCAATTCACCGATTTAAGTCAACTCTGGGCGATCGATTTTCGCGTCCCCCAAACCGTTACAATCGATAAAAATGCCCTAGCTGTTTTTTTACTGCCCGAAGCCAAAAACAGCCGTATAGTCTTCGTTAACGGCATTTATCAGCCTGAATTGTCCGATATCTCCGCTTTACCCCCCGGTGTCAGCGTCAGCAATCTCGCCAATGCACAAAAAGATGTTCTTGTCAACTATCTAGGCAAAGAAAAAACACCCGAATTTTTTACCGCACTCAACCAAGCTGGCTTAAGCGATGTAGCAGTAATTCACGTCACCGCTAACACCGTCGTCACAACCCCGATACATCTCCTATTTATCACCGTTGTGGAGGAAATTCCCCGCTTTTATCAGCCCCATAGCCTAATCGTGGCGGAAACAGGAGCTAGTGTCAATATTATCGAGAATTACGGGGCTTTAGCCGAACATTGCTCCGATTTACCTGTAAATTACTCTTATTTTACCAACGCTGTCACAGAAATTTACCTCGAAGCCAACGCCGAGGTCATCCATACCAGAGTACAACGGGAATCGGGAGATGGTTTTCACATCGGACGCACGATAATTGAACAAGGGCGCGATAGCCGTTACACTCTCAACGAGATAAATCTAGGAGCTAAACTCTGCCGTCATAACCTCGATATCCTGCAAAAAGGAGAACAAACCGAGACAAATCTGCACGGATTAGCCATGATTACTGGACAACAAACCACCGATACCCACAGCGCCATCTATCTCAACCATCCCCACGGCATCACCAAGCAACTGCATAAATGTATCGTTGATGGTAGCGCTCACGCTATCTTTAATGGTAAAGTGTTTGTTCCCAAACCCGCCCAATTAACCAACGCCTCCCAGTTAAATCGGAATTTGTTAATTTCTAACAAGGCACGAGTCAACACCAAACCCGAATTACAAATTACCGCCGATAACGTCAAATGTTCCCACGGGGCAACCGTTAGCCAACTGGAAGCCGATGATTTATTCTATCTGCAAAGCCGGGGCTTAAGCACCGACACCGCCCGCAGTTTGTTAATTGATGCTTTCTCGGCCGAGATTTTAGCTAAAATTCCTCTAGAATCCCTCCGCCAAAGATTGGGGCAATGCGTCGCCTGTCGCAGTGTGGAATAACTCTACCGGGGTGGGTGTCAACCTGCCCAAAGTACCCCTCTGACTCCTGACTAAAATGACAATTATCCAAGAAAAAACCCTCGCCCAAAAAGTCCGCGCCGATTTCCCTATCCTCCATCAAACCGTACACGATAAACCCCTTATCTATCTCGATAGTGCCGCCACTTCCCAAAAACCCATTCAAGTATTAGAAACCCTGCGAAACTATTACGAAAAAGATAACGCTAATGTGCATCGGGGGGCGCATACTTTAAGTGTCCGGGCAACGGAAGCCTACGAAGGGGCCAGAGATAAGGTGGCTAGGTTTATTAATGCCGCTTCTCGTCAGGAAATTGTCTATACTCGCAACGCCACGGAAGCGATTAATTTAGTCGCCTACAGTTGGGCATTAAATACCCTGAAAGCAGGGGATGAAATTATTCTCTCGGTCATGGAACACCACAGTAATTTAATCCCCTGGCAAATTGTCTGCCAAAAGACGGGGGCGGTGATTAAATATGTGCCATTAACCAGCGAAGAAAGCTTTGATTTAGAACAATATAAATCCTTGTTATCTGACAAAACTAAATTAGTTGCTGTCCTTCATGTTTCTAATACATTAGGCTGTATTAATCCCGTTGCCGAAATAGTCAGCCTTGCCCATCAAGTCGGGGCGAAAGTATTAATTGATGCCTGTCAAAGTGTCCCCCATTTAGCCATTGATGTGCAGTTCATAGATTGTGATTGGTTGGTGGCTAGTGGTCATAAAATGTGCGCCCCCACTGGTATTGGATTTTTGTACGGCAAAGAGGCGATTTTAGAGGCAATGCCGCCCTTTTTTGGTGGTGGCGAAATGATTGCGGAAGTCTATTTAGACCATTTTACCTGTGCCGAACTGCCCCACAAATTTGAAGCTGGAACCCCCGCTATCGGCGAAGCGATTGCTCTCGGTGCTGCGGTAGAATATTTAATGGGTTTAGGTATGGATAATATTCATGCCTACGAAGAAGAATTAACCGCCCATTTGTTCAAAAAATTAGGAGAAATTGAGGGTTTAAGAATTTACGGGCCATCACCTAGTTTAACGGGCCAGGGTCGGGCTAGTTTAGCCGCCTTTAATGTGGAAGGGATTCATGCCAGTGATTTAGCCACTTTATTAGACCACGAAGGAATCGCTATTCGCTCCGGTCATCACTGTACCCAACCTCTACACCGCTTTTTTGATGCTTCTGGCAGCGCGCGGGCAAGTCTATATTTTTATAATACCCCAGAAGAAATCGATCGCTTTATTGTCGCTTTACAGGAAACTATTGATTTCTTTGCCAATTGTTTTTCTTAGGGGTATCTCTGGCCCCTTTTCCTGTTCTTAAAGAGTGAAGGAAGTTACTTATTATTATCAAGGAATTTGTCCCGAAACGGGCGAGTTATTGCGCTTGCCCCGCACTCTTTTGGCTGAAAAAATTGCCCAAGATTTGATGACAACTATCACCAATCCTCAAGGTAAAATGTATGGAATTTTGTTAGGAGAAAATGCTGCTGGCGAAATAGAAGTTTTAAAAGCTTTTTCTGGACAGGGAGAAGCTACCGGCTGGGTTCCGTCCCTAGTGGGGAGAGAAAAAATTATTCGGGAAGAAAAGCGAGTTTTGCAACTTTTAGAAACAATTAAACAGGAAATTATTACCCTACAATCAATTCCCGAACATAATTTATATCGACTCAATCAAGCAAATTTTGAGCGTAAAATACAAGCTTTACAGCAACAACATCAAAACCATAAACAGGAACGAGATAGGTTAAGAAATTTAGGAGATTTAAACCCAGAAGAATTAGAAAAATTAAATAATATCAGTCGTCAGGAAAAAAGAGAAAGAAAGCAATTAAAACAGGAACAAAAACAAGTTTTAAAACCCTTAATTGAGAAAATAAACTTAGCCAATCAGAGAATTATTGAACTTAAGCAACAGCGTAGGAACCTCTCCAAACAGTTACAGGAATTGCTGTATCAATCCTACTGTTTAAACAACTTTTCTGGACAATCTCTCTCCTTGGCTAAATTGATGGGCAGTAATTTGTTACCGACGGGAACAGGGGAATGTTGCGCCCCGAAATTATTAAATTATGCCGCCATGAAAGGATTAAAACCTGTCGCCATGGCCGAATTTTGGTGGGGAGAATCGAATCGAGATAGAAAACAGGGAGAATTTTATGGCGCTTGTCAAGAAAGATGTCAACCTCTCATGGGTTTTTTACTCTCTGGTTTACGTTCATCCCTAGAAATTATCTATGAAGACGAGGGAATAATTGCTATTAATAAACCCGCGGGATTATTATCGGTAGCAGGACGTTATCAAGATAGTCAAGATGCTGTGGTCAATCGTTTTCGTCGTCAGGGAAAAAATCTCATTCCCGTTCATCGTTTAGACCGAGAAACTTCGGGATTATTATTACTAGCTAAAAGTTTAGATATTTATCGTTGTTTATCCCAACAATTTCAACGGCGAGAAGTGGAGAAAATCTACGAAGCTATATTATCAGAAATTATTGAGCGAGAATCAGGCATAATTGACCTACCTCTCTGGGGAAATCCGCAAAATCGACCCTATCAAACTGTGGACTGGCAAAGGGGGAAAGCTAGTCAAACCTATTTTAAAGTTGTCGGTAAAGAAGGCAATTATTCTCGGCTAGAATTTATTCCCTACACGGGAAGAACCCATCAAATTCGTGTTCATAGTCAACAGGGATTAGGGATAGGAATTTTAGGCGATCGCTTGTACAATGGTAAGCAGTCCGACCGTTTACACCTACACGCTAAACAATTATCTTTTCGTCATCCTCAGACCGAAAATAAACTTGATCTCATCATTCCCACCCCCTTTTGAGAGCTATAATTGCTAACAGCCAAAAATTAGCTATAGTAACCCGAACTGGGGTTAAATAGGGTTTGCTGAATAAATCTAAAAACCTTGTTGGATAAGGTTTTTAGACTTTTTTTCCCTCAAAAAGTGCCGACCATTGGAGTGATTGGGGGGAAAATTCAGGTACTTTTTCCCTGAAAATTAGGTAGTT
>NZ_JASJFF010000941.1:0-3887 GCF_030065435.1 Microcystis sp. M53603_WE2 | reverse complement strand
GTTTCCCTCGATACCATCCAACGGGCAGCTTCTACAGTAGCTTCTTGCCAAAATTCGGCATCAGTAGCAGCTATATCTGAATAATCTATATCAGAATCTTTCATCTGACCAAGGAGCTTTAATTGTTCCTCTCTCGACATAGTCATAATAAATAATCACCTAAGTAGGTAGGCGTTAAAAATCATCAGATCCCCCCGCCTATCGGCACCCCCCTTATCAAGGGGGGCAGGGGGGATCGAACCTAAAATCCATTTTTAATTTAATTATAACCAGCTACTTAACAATGTTAGCGAAATTTTGAACCCTATGACCGAATCTGACACACTGCGCCACAATCCCTCACGGAAGGCGATAGGTCGCCTGAGAAGCAGTAAAACAGGGGAAAATACCTGAGACTCTTTCCCCTATGAATCCCTAAGCTAGGGAGAAGAATATAAAGATTTATTAAATTGTAGCTTAGGATACAGTTGTGGGGGGGGAGTGTGTATGCTGGCTTCAAGTTGTCCTCAACGGAGTGTCGCCATTAACGGAGTGTGTAAATTACATGAGTGTCGCAAAGCAATATTCTATCAAGCAGACCATTTTTAAGCAGCTTTTATTTCTGCTCCCTTCTTTTCTTGCTTGGAGCAATTTACCAGCAAATAGCCAACCCGTAGGTTCTGGAGTGACAAACGGTGTTTTTAATAGCTTCGCCAGTCCTTTTCCCTATACAGATGTCAATGGAATTGGTACTAATCAACTTGATTTTAGTCTTCCCGATTCCGCTCCCAGCTTTTTTAAATTCGATGGAACATCTTTTGAGAATGTTCAAGTTGGACAAACTTTTGTCTTAGGAACACTTAGCTATAAAAATGGAATTGGTTGGATTGGACTTCACACCTCAGAACTAGCAGTTTCTAGTAGTTCGTCCACTACCACTCCATTTAATTTTAATCAGATTTTGACTGAACAGATCGGATTAGATATGACCGCCAATGGTTTTGTGGTCGATGGAGTGTTGGTTCTCGCAACTCCTGAACAAGCAGCTGATATATTATATTTTCCTAATAGACCAGAGTTAGGAAGCTTTCGTATTTATGAAAATTCCACTGGTACTGTGGAAGTTTTAGGAAGATTTGGTTCACTTCAGTTGGCAGGTTTTGGGAATGCTATATCAGGGGGTTTTGTTGATCCAACCATCGATCCTATTCCGACTGCTCCTGCTGTTTCCGTTCCTGAATCTGGAAATATAGCTGGCTTACTTGCGATTAGTATTGTGGGCGCAGCTTCCACCCTCAAGCGCAAACTAAAACCCTCCCAATCCACTGAAAAAGAAACTACAAAAGTCTCCTAAAATCCCCCATAAAACCCCACAAAAACCCCTTCATTAATTGGAGGGGTTTTTGTCATAAAACCCAGTCGTTGATCGTTAGGAGAATTGAGATTGATTGTATATACCCCAAAATAGTCCTACTGTTCACTAATTTTACTTTCAGCGAGAATTTCTTGGAGGACGGGGGATAAATTGCTAGTTAAACGGCCGGATCGAATAAATTCAGCGTAGGTATCAGCTTCGATATCTAGGAGGGTTTCCCGAAGTTGTTCCATTGTCAATAGCTGTAATTGGGGATAACTATCGTTGAGAGATTGTATTTCCGCTTCTACGGTCTTTAACTTTTCTTTGACTAGATGCTGCTCATAACTAAAAAATTCGGGGGCAACATCGGGAGATTTATCTAACTTAGAAAGATAGTCTAAAACCCTTTTTAAAGCTACCCGTCGGGCTAAAAGTTCCGCATAGTTTTCTCGAATTGGTTGATCACCGATCAAGTCTAATCTCGATAGGAAAGTTTGAATAGTTAATCCTTGAACCAAAAGGGTAAAGAGAACAACTCCGAAGACGATATCGATGATATCCTGACGATTGGGAAAAATAACCGGCACACTTAAAGCTAGGGCAATAGAAACGGAACCGCGCAAACCTCCCCACCATAAAACCGTTTTTTCCCGCCAATTAATTTTAGTTTCCATCAAGGCATTACTAACAGTTGCCAAAGCAAAGGTAGCCAGAAAACGGGCCGCTACCACGGCAGCGATCGTGATAAAAATTAAATTGAGATTATCGGCTAAACTGGAGAGACGGATCTGATCGCCGATGAGGAGAAAAACGATCGAATTGACAAAAAAAGCGAGAAACTCCCAGAATTGCGTGACTAATAGGCGGGTACGGGGACTCATACTAATTCTAGAGCCAAAATTACCTAAAATAATCCCCGTAGTCACCACTCCGATTACCCCCGAACCCCCGAACTCCTCGGTTAATAAATAAGCACCGTAGGCGGACACAAGAGTTAAAGACTGTTCCACTAGGGGTAAATCGAGACGTTGAGTCAGATAGGAAATACCAAAACCCACTAAACAACCCACTGCCACCCCGATACCGATAAAAGCCGCAATCCGGCTAATGGTTGTCTCTAAGGATAGACCACTAGCACCGAGGGGAATTTCCACCAAAAGAGCGAAAGCGACGACAGCGACCCCATCATTAAATAAGCTTTCCCCTTCCAAAAGCACGGTGAGGTTTTTACTGGCCCCTAATTCGCGAAAAAGAGCGACAACAGCGACGGGATCCGTAGAAGAAAGGCTCGCACCCACTAATAATGCCGTAAATAGGGGTAAATTGGTCAATTCATCTAGGGTAAAACCAACCCCGAAAATCGAGATAATTACGCCGACAATAGCGAAAAGACTGACGGGAATCCAATTATCCTTCAGATCTCGCCAGCGTGTATTCCAAGCGGCTTCAAATAGCAAAGGGGGCAGAAAAATTTCTAGAATCAGTTCGGGGGATAGGTTCACCAGACGGATATCGATAAAAGCTAAACCTAAACCGACTATCACTAACAATAGGGTGTAAGGAATTTGGCGAAACCAGCTAAAAATCCTCGAAACCGTAGCCACACTCAGGGAAACGGACAAAACAATTAGAAATTGTTCTAAATTTTGCTTAATGACTTCATCGGTAGCGGATTCTAAACTCATTGGGTGGGAGGCAATCGGTGAGCGGACGTGCAAGAAAAGAACAATCTAAATTATTTGACATCCTCGCCGCCGTAAAACGGACGGCGATTCCCAAACCTCACGATTTAGGTTTCTGCTTCTTTCCCGAAGGATTTTTCGCACCTGCCTTCACAGATTTACTCTGTTCTGGTCTTATGGTCGCTCCACAGACTGACACCGCAAGCCCTGCGGCCAAAATATTTTTACTGGCGTTAATGTCTCGGTCATGGTGAGTCCCACAGTTCGGACAGTCCCACTCTCGAACATTTAACGGCAGCTTTTTCACAATATACCCACAATTACTGCACCGTTTAGAACTGGGAAAACATCTATCTATTTCGATGTAATTTTTCCCGTACCAACGGCATTTATAGGCTAATTGTCGGGTGATTTCTCCCCAGCTTACATCAGATATTGCCTGAGATAATTTCGGGTTTTTGACCATATTCTTAACGGCTAAATTCTCAACCACAATCGTTTGGTTTTCACGAACTAATTGAGTGGTTAGCTTGTGTAAATGGTCTTTCCTGCTATCGGTGATTTGAGCGTGAATTTTGGCTACTTTGATTTTTGCCTTTTCTCGATTCTTTGAGTCTTTCTGTTTTCTAGAAAGATTTTTTTGTGCTTTTCGCAACCTCTGATAATGTTTCTTAAAATGCTTAGGATTAGACACTTTATCGCCGTCGCTGGTACTCACGAGGCTACTAATTCCTAAGTCAATTCCAATGGCTTTATCTGTTACTGGTAATGGCTTAATCGTTGGGTCATCAAATCTTATTGAGATATGCCAACGTCCAGAAGGATGTAATCTGACTGTTACTGTGCTTGGTTCACAGCTTTCTGGGATT
>NZ_JASJFF010000749.1:0-2771 GCF_030065435.1 Microcystis sp. M53603_WE2 | reverse complement strand
GGGGCAGGGTGTGGGGTGTGGGGTGTAGGGTTTTACCGATTTTGAGGTAGTCAGTTACCTAATTTTCAGGGAAAAAGTCCAGGAATTTTACCCCCGATCACTTCAATGGTAGGCACTTTTTGAGGGAAAAAAAGTCTAAAAGCCTTATCCAACAAGGTTTTTAGATTTATTCAGCCAGCCCTAAGTAGTTAAAAATTAACACTACCTCAATTTTCTCAAAAAAATCGACCCGTCGCTAGGCGGGAGACAAAGGGCAAAAGAGCAAAAGAACAGAGGGTTAAACTCCTGGGGAGACACACGCAACCCGAATGATAAAGGTGGTGCGTTACGGCGGATTGTTAATTTGAGTTTTTTGACCGAATTGATAGCCGCAAACACGCACCCTAGACTCTACTAAAAGTGGGAGTTTTTCAACCCAAATTTTCTGGTAAAATGATTAGGGATAATTGGCCAAAACTGTATGGGGATTTAAGCCTGTGATCATCAAAGAGTTAGAAGAGCAACTTCTTGCCCTCAAACCTAGGGAAAAAGTGCAGGTAATCCAGTTACTCGCTCAAAGTCTTGGTGGTGATTGGCAGGGAATTGAGAAAACGCCTAAAGTTTGCGGTGGACAAGCCTGCATTGCCAATACAAGAATTCCAGTTTGGGTGTTAGTAGAAGCTCGTCTTCTTGGTTATAGTGATGCTGATTTATTAACAAGTTATCCAACTATTAAAGCTACGGATTTAGCTAATGCTTGGGTATATGCGGCGGCTCATGAAGATGAGATTGATTTACTCATTGAGCAGAATCAGGCAGTTTAGGGGATGATACTAAATCCGCTTATTAAAAACTGATTATTTATTCTCCGTTTTGCCTGTTGCCTGTTGCCTGTTGCCCCTCCTGATATGTAGCCTATACTCAACGGATTTAGTATTAGATTAAACTGCTTTCAAAAAGGCAAAAGCTGCCTGGGACGCACCCTAAGATATCTGAGGCCAGCAATGCTCTAAAGTTGATAATTTAATTGGGGACAATTTGCCGAAAAAGCTTTTACTTCGTCATCCCATTCTAACTTGAGCGGCGACTGGTATCCATTGTATCATTACCAATATCTTTCGGTCGTCCGCTCCAACGTTTTGCTAGACCGGGTTTTCGCAACAAGGTGACAACTTCTCTGCCACTTTCCGCTTGCTTCTTGCGTAGATCTGCAAAGATTGCATCCAAGTCATAGTTGAAGGACTTGGCATACTCTTCACGGATTCGGTGGATCTCTTCGACGATCTCATCATGAAACATAATCAACCTCCTAACAGTTGGTTGGGTGTACAAAGAATCGGTAACTCGTATCCAAAATCAATGCTGATCTCTGCCAATTTTCTCTGAATTTGAGCATTAGCAATATGCTTACAGTTCCACGTTAACAGATAATCCATACCGTGGACAGTTGCGGCGGCAATGTGGATCGCGTCAACTTTCGCTTTTGGAGGCAGATTACTGCGGGTTAAGAATTGTTTAGCCAAACCTTGTGCAGCTTCGTTCAATGCTAACAAGGGAAAATCACGCAAAATATCCAGCCTTTCGGAGGCGATCGCTGTATCTCCTTTAGTTACTTCCTCTAGGACAGCCTCGGAAGTGTACAGAATAAAGTCGTTTCGACGAAATTCCCACCATTCCCTCGTTATCTCAATATTAGCCGCCACAATAATATCTCTGCTGGGTCGAGCAGTTAGGTAGCCTAAGATACTGGTTTCAATATAGACGCTTTCGCTCACGGCAATAGGAGAAAATCTATCCAACGTCCATCATACCCTATTTAATCTTGGTTCCGAGGGTGTTGGGTAACAGTCGTCAACCCAACTACGGGCTGCTTTCAAAAAGGCAAAAGCTGCCTGGGACGCACCCTAGAAAATCTCAAAAAAAAATCGACCCGCCTTGTTTCAGTTATCAGTTATCAGTTATCAGTTAACAGTGGGGAAAACTGATAACTGTTAACTGTTAACTGTTAACTGATTAGGGGGGGACGCACACCACCCGAAAACCGTAGTCGAAGTTGAAGTAGAGGTAGAGGCGGCGGTAGTTGAAGTTGCGGTAAGCGGAACGGCAGAGATTTGGAAGGCCGTACCAAGAACCGCCCCGCAGTATTTGATAATCATTATCCTTTATCAGCCAAGCACTGCCGTCACTTGGCGCACTTTTATAGCTGTCATGCCAATTGTCTTCGCACCACTCCCAGACATTTCCGTGCATATCATAGAGTCCCCAAGCATTGGGCTTTTTCTGTCCAACCGGATGAGTTGTACCCCCAGAATTTCCTTCATACCAAGCGTAATCTCCTAACTGATTAGCATCATCACCGAAATAAAAGCGAGTGGTTGTCCCCGCACGACAAGCATATTCCCATTCCGCTTCTGTCGGTAGGCGATAGGTTTTCCCGGTTATTTGACTCAATTTCTGACAAAAGGCTTGAGCGTTGTCCGAACTACTTTCTACCGGATTTTGGGGATTGTTTGAAAAATGAGAGGGATTGTATCCCATTACCGCTTCATATTGTGCCTGAGTCACCGGATATTTCCCGATCGCAAAACTGTTTATTTTAACTGGGTGTTGAGGCTTTTCAAAATCCCTAGCATCGCGATCACTATCAGGAGAGCCCATGAGAAATTGACCTGCTGGTAAGCCTACCATTTCCAGTGTTATTCCCTTGGGTAGGTTTTCGGTAAAGTTTGTCAGTGGAGTTGGCACTACTTTAGGTAACGGTGTAGATGTCACAGTAGCGATAGGTAACTGTG